>JAQSXD010000084.1 GCA_029266295.1 Bacillota bacterium
GCCCGTTGGGCCCACTTCCCGTACGGTGATCCGGTTTGAGCCCAGGGCTACATGATTTTCCATCTTGCAGGCTACCTGACAGCCTTTGCACCCGATGCAGCGGTCTAAATCAACAACAAAACAATACTGTACCATTACTTTACGCTTACCCCCTCTGTAGGATCACTGGGCTGCGGCAGCCATTGCTTGAAATCTTCAGGTTTTGTGAAGACACCTTCCGGCGGAGCCGCGGCCTTGGAAACCTTCACAAGGAATGCCCGCAAGGTGTAGGTGCCTACAACATCGTTGAAGGGTGCATCCTCCTTGGTCAGCATGTTGACGTTCATTTCCTTCCAGCCGTGGGTTTCTGTATTCAGGGTTTCTGGGTTCCAGAAGCGCTCCATGTATACCGTCCCCGGTTTAATTCCTTCCGTGACGGAAGCCAGCGCTCTGATTTTTCCGCGCTTCGATTCCACCCACGCCCAATCGCCTTCGGATAGACCGTATACGGCGGCGTCTTGGGGATGAATCCAGAGCTCTGGTACGGGATAGATTTCCCGAAGCCAGGGGATATTTCTCAGCGTGTTGTGATGATAGAACGGAATTCGTCCTCCGGTCATTACAAGGGGATATTCGGCAGAAAGCGCACCGCCGTCCAGCGGACTTTCGTGGGGTTCCAGATAATAGGGGAGGGGATCGTAATCCTTTGAAGCCGGAGGCAGGTCGCAGGGGCTGAAAGGCCGTCCTGTTCTTCCAAGGGTAATCATGCTTTCAAGATAGATTTCACACTTCTTTGAGGGCGTATGAAAGCCTTCGGGTTTGCCAGTCCGTGGATTTTCTTGCTGATAAACATAGTAGGATTTCCATTCCTCCGTCGGCATAAAGACATAGGGTGTTATCTCCTTCAGTTTATCCCATGTCAGGTCTACACGGTTTAGGAAATGATCAAAGATCTCGTCTACTTTATCCCAGTAAGGGAGATCCTTACCCATATATTCCGCATCAAAGGCCTTGGCGCAGGCTTCGTGACCTTTTTCGCCACAGCGCTTTGCAATCATGGACCAGATGACCGTTTCGTCCACGGTTTCCCACAGGTGAGTTGCGGCTTGCCTAGCAAATAGCTTATTACAGATTTCGATCATCATATCCGTTTCCAGCCATTCTTCCGTTGGAAGCAGAATATCAGCATAGGCGGAAAAAGAAGTGGGGTACATATACATATGTACGATGAAATCCAGCTCCTGGATGGCCTCTGCCCATTTCTGACTATTGGCAACGGCACCCAGCTTGTTTCCGGAACGCTCAATCCAGACTCTGGGCTTATAGGGCTTTCCTGTGAGGATTGCCTCCAGGACGCTGGAGGGGTGACCCGCATACCAGATGCCCAGTCCTTTGTATTCATTTCCGCCCAGACGTTTCTTCAGCTGCTCCTGCGGAAGTCTGTCTGCGGCGATGGGCACGGGATAAAAGGGCATATCAAATACGCCGCTCTTGCGGAACCGCTGTAGCAGGGTACCCGGCTTTTCCACGTTGCCCATGAGCAGGTCGATGGTTGCCGCTGCCATTGCAGCCTGAACGGAGTTGGGTGTCTGATCTGTGGCAACACCCAGCGCGATGCCGCTTGGCGTATTCTTTGCAAACAGATTAATGGCCTCTTCGATTTTTATCGCATCCAAAAGACATAGCTCTGCTGCTTTTTCCAGCGTGAACGGTTCTACGCGCTCCCAAAGAAGCTGAAAGCCGGTTTTATACGCGGCCCCGTCTACAATAAAGCTTCCTTCCAAAGCAGGTGAAAGCGCATCATTCCATGGATAATCCATGGGCTGCATAGTATTTGTTCTTGTATCCCAAACCATGAAGGTATCGGGGATATCGGGGTTGTCACTGACCTTTGCCCGAACCTGCATCTTTGTACTTACATCCACCAGATAGGGAAGATTGGTCCATCTCATTACGAAATCATGGTCATAGAGCTGATGCTCCAGAATATAGCGAACCCAGCACAAGAGCAGCGCTACGTCAGAGCCGGGACGGATAGGCAGCCAGATATCGGATTTGGCTGCATCCGGCGTAAAGCGGGGATCGACCACAACGGTCTTTACTCCGTTGCTGCGCAGGTCAACAACGGCGCCGCCGCCTGTGGCAGGGCAGGAATAGGAAGGGGCTGTACCCCAGAGTACCAGCGTTTTAATGGGGGTGTCTTCCGGATAGTAAAGCTCCAGAGCATTGGAATCCGCAATACTGGGATCGTCTCCGCCGTACATCATCGTATAGGATAAAACCCGGGGAAGGTAGCACTGGGCGCAGCCCGGCTCAAACCAGTTGGGGGTGCCGAAGATGTTGCAGAATCTTGCGATACTCCAAATCTCAGGATTTCCTCCTCCTCCCGTGGAACAGAATACTGTTTCTGCTCCGTAGTGATCTCGGGCATCCATGAGCTTCTCAGCGATCATGTCCAGAGCTTCGTCCCAGGAAATGCGCTTCCACTTGTTTTCGCCCCGTTTTCCGACGCGCAGCATCGGATATTTGTTACGGTTTGGATGGTACAGGGCTTGTATCCCAGAAAGCCCTTTGGCACACATTCTGCCCTTGCTCATAGGGTCCTCGGGATTGCCTTCGAGCTTGACGACGCGGCCATTTTTCACGTGTGCAATCACTCCGCAGTTTTGAATGCAGGCCCTGCAGTTAGTTTTGATCTTTTTTACAGCTGAACTCGTATTGTCTGCATCAGGTGTTCCTTTTACCAGACTGCGCCCTGTATCATGGGTCGAAGGAAGACCTCCTATGCGGATCGCATTGAGAATGTCTCCTTTTGCCGATGGCGTTTCTTGCATTTTTTGCCTCCTTTGCGTTGGATGAGAATGCCTGTGTTCTTTTCTCGTCTCGATCAGATGATTGAGAGAGAAACATCTATGTTACTTTTGAAAATTACTTTCAAAAGTGGACATACAACGAATAGTTGAAGTGAAATTATCCTTACGAAAGCCTCCTAAAGATCAAGGAGCGTCCGCTGGTAGTTGAAAATTTGCTCCATCGGCAGAAGTGCTGCGCCCAGAAGGGAAGCATTCTCCTTAACACCGGAAGCGAGGATGCGGATCGATTCATAGCCATAGAAGTGATGTTTCAGTTTCAATTTGTCAATACCGATCTCGATGAGCCGATCCATATGCGCTCCAAGGTCCCCGCCGATAATGATGAAGGACGGATCTACGCTGAGCAAAATGACATCCAGCCCTGCAAAAAGATACCTTACATATTCTTCAATGATCGTTTTAGCAGAGGGAACACCCGCCTCATAATCACGAAAAAGTTCCCGGAGGTATTCGGTTTCATTCATATTCACCGGCCTGGTTTTCAAAAGCGCGCGCTTTGAAGCAAACAATTCCCAACAGCCGTAACGCCCGCAGCTGCAGCGAATCTTTTGATCGGAAACCTTGAGGTGGCCAAACTCCCCGGCACGTTTATTCCGGCCTCTGAAGAGAAATCGGTCGATGAGGATTCCTGATCCAATACCCTCGGCGATGGAGACATACACAAAATTGCTTAAACCGCTGCCCCTTCCCATGAGATATTCAGCGTAGGCGGCGGCATTGGCTTCATTATCCGGGTAAACCTTCAGCCCTAAGGCCTCTTGAAATTCTTTTAGCGAATTATTTTTGATATCAAGATTTGGGATGTAATCCAGGATGAGATTGTCGGTATCCACGAGACCCGGAAAAGCCATGCCCACACCCAGAATTTTGTCTTTTTCAATCTGATGTCTGTCCATCATTGCAAAGATCTGTTCCTTGATCTGACTGAGGGAAGGCTGAAGCCCCATTTCTACGGAATAAGGGAATTGAGTAGAATCAATTGGATCACCCACCAGATTGACCAACATAACAGAGACGTTTGCAGGGGATATGCTGACGCCAAAGGAATACCGGACGTTGGGCAGAAGCTTGATAATGACAGGCTTTCTGCCGCCGCTGGAGTCTGCGGTACCGAAGGTTGCAACAAAACCTTCTTCTGTGAGCGTCTGAATATAGGTATTGATTGTCGTATGGCTCACTTGAAGATGCTTTCCCAGTTCCGCCTTTGTGGTCTCGTGATGCGTCCTGAGGTATTGCAGAATCCTGATATAATTGACCTCACGAATTTGTTCGTGAGTGTAAGTTTCCTTCTTTAACATCGATACCCTCCTTTAACAAGGTACAACGGCAGTGGGCAAAGTTGTCGCCTGAAAACTCATTCCGTTGACCTGGGGACCGTAGCGGTACAGAACACCAGTATAATTTGAACTCAGACAGAGTTCACGGTTTCATTATATAAAGAATTGATGCTCTGCACAATATAATTTTGAAAGATACTTTCAAAAGATTAATGAATGAATTTTATTCATTTACAATTCATCTCTCTTATGATATGATCAACTTATCAGATTATGGAAAAGAAAGGGATTCCCATGCGTGAGATTAAGCCTATGGAAGTAAGGAAACAGGAAATTCTCGAAGGAGCGATCAAAGTGTTTCAGGCAAAGGGTTACTATAGAACTTCGATTTCAGACATTGCTGCCTCTCTCAACATATCTCAGGGCTTGTGCTACAGATACTTTAAATCAAAAGAGGAGATCTTCGAAATGGCGGTAGATGTTTATGCTCAATCCATTGCTGACCCGATGATCAGTGCTATGAACCGACCAGAGACAAGGCTGCCGGAATTGATTAAAAGCTTCCCTGATTTTGCCAATATGGAACAAGAGAACACCGGCTTCTATGATCTGTTTCATGGTCAGGAGTCAGACTCTTTTCACGACAGTCTATCGCTGAAAATATGCGGTAAACTATATTCTCATGTTAAGCGTCTGTTGGAAGAGCAGTGCAAAGCAGGAATGCTGCAGCTTCGTGATCCGGAAACAACGGCATCATTCCTTGTCTATGGGCAGCTTGGGATACTCCTTGATAAGGGGCTCTCAATGGACGAGAAGAATAAAAGAATCATGCATTTTTTAGAGACAATCCTATCGGAGACAATATCGCATTAATAAAATCAGTAATATATGAACTGCAAGGTTAGCGGAGGACTTCCACGCGGAAGTCCTTCCGTTAACAACTTGAATGAATAATATTCATTCAATGACAACTCGCTTGGAGTTCTTTCTCCTGGTTCGCTTGTTCAATCATTATTCTTAATGATAATTATTATAGGAGGTTATTATGAATGCCCTGAAAAAAACAGTAATGAATAGCAAAAATCACTTTAACGCCTCAGCAGAAGGCTATGATGACTCTTTTGACGGAAAATATGTCAGACCAATGTATGTCTATCTACTGGAACGATTGAGCAGAGAAGAAGCAGGCTGCTTTCTTGACATAGGATGCGGAACAGGAACGGTTCTGATCAATTTGGTCAATGGAAAGAGAAGACTATACGGAATTGACCTTTCCGAAAAAATGGTTGAGATATCACGCGATCGCCTGCAGGAAAACGCTGTGATTGAAGAAGCTGATGCCGAGCGTCTTCCCTTTGAGGACAACCTATTTGATCTTGTACTCTGTAACGCATCATTTCATCATTATCCGAATCCACGGGAGGTACTGCAGGAGATACGAAGGGTTCTAAAACCACAAGGAACGCTGATCATCGGAGAAGGCTATGCCTTCCAACCCTTTCGCTTGCTGCTGAATCTTTACTTTCGGTTTGCAGACACAGGAGATTTCCATTCTTACGGTATTCATGAATTCAGAAAGCTACTGCAAAGATCAGGATTCCAAAGGATTGAGTCCAACAGAATAGGGATGCGTTTGTTCCTGGAAGCGAAAGCCGGTAAGTAAAATTTCTTTGGGAGAATACATTTGTTTTAAAGCGGTATCGGATTGTGTTATAATGTTTGCGTCGATTGATTTTTTCGTCTGAATTCGTCTGACAGTCACAGATAAATCATTGATATATTTTATTTTAATTGTATTAGGTGAGCAGCATGAACGAAAAAGAATCTATTATTTTTCTGAGAGGAATCGATAGGACTGCAGAAATAAAGAGCATTAAGAATCTGGGAACGTCTTATAGAGTTTCCTTTCATCGTTTGGAAGAAACGATGAGTTATCATCCCAACGAATTCAGAGCAGAATCCGTTGTCAGCTATATGGATCAATGTGATGGGGTACTTATCCTGGTGGATGGGCAGGTTGTTGAAGCCTCAAGGCTCTATCAAAGTCAGAATTATTGCAAGGTCATCGATGGTGAAACGCGAAACCTGTTTCCTCTGCGACAGGTTAAATTGATCCCGTGCAAAAGGAAAATAAAAAATCTGAAAGCAAAGCTGATCTATCTTGCTGATTTTCCAGTGGGAGAGGTCGAAGCGCTCTATGATTTCGGAGAACATTACCGCATCGTACATAAGGACGGAACCAGAGTATTATGCCCTGCCGTACTGATTCATATTGATGTAAAGCGTCCATTGACCGATGAAATGAATTATTTCGCAAAAGTTGCGTCCCTTCAGGATGATGGCAGATCCGGCTCTCCATCTAATTTGCTGAGGACGCAATATGAGCAATTGAACTATATTAATTCGGATAGCGTACTGAATTCATACCTGAAACAGATGGCGCCGACCCAGATTAAAAGCAATCTGGCGCTAATTTATCCTTTCTCCTTTGACTTAAGTCTGAAGCAGGCAATAGAAAAGGTCTTTGAAAGCAAAATCAGCCTAATCGAGAGTCCTCCCGGAACCGGAAAGGAAGAAGCTATTTTAAATATCATTGTAAATGCAGTCATGCAGAATAAAACGGTAGCCGTGCTATCAAACAGTAATGCTGGTTTGAAAAGCCTGCAAGAGCGTCTGCATGAAGAAAATTATTCTTTTTTTACCGCGACCGTAGGGAACGATACTTTCTTTTACAATCAGCCCGACTATCCAGCTGATCTTTCTGGATGGAAACAAACAGAAGCAGAAAGAAAAAAACTGTTCACGGAGATCAATCAGTATCGTAAAGAAGCGCTAAGACTGCTTGAAGTACAGCGAGAAAAAGCAATTTTGAAGAGAGAGCTTGCAGATCTGATAAAAGAGAAGGAATATTTTGATCATTATCTTGAAACAAACAATCTGAACGACGATGTTGAAAGCTTTGGTTTCCTTAACAAGATGTCCAACGACAGCCTGATTTCTTTTCTTGCAGACAATGCCATGCAGTTATCAAGAGGAAGAACATTGAGTTTTATTTCAAAGGTAAAACTAATAATAAAATATGGCTTTTCAAATTTTGATGCACTGGATGAGAAGAATTTTGAGGTGATGATTCATCTCCAAAGACGGTATTACGATGCTAAAATTGAACGATTAAAGAAGAATATTTATCGTTTGGAAAAAAAGCTTTTGACAAAGGACTTTAGCCGCAAAATTCTGACTGCTTCGGAGAAATCCAAGATATTGTTCCAAGCGGAATTATACGAACATTACAAGGAGCGGATGGAAATCCGACCTGTTTTTGATAAAGATACATATGATCAGGTGTTTTTTTCCTTTATGAAGGAATATCCAGTAGTTTTTTGTTCCCCCGATTCTTTGAGAGGCTCCATCCCACAGGATTATCTTTTCGATTACATCATTTTGGATGACGCTTCGCAGATTGACCTGGCCTCAGCATCGCTGGCGCTTTCCTGCAGCCGTAATGCAGTTGTGCTCGGAGATATCCGGCAACAGCCTCTTGTTGTTAATGCGAACGATCGTGCAAGGATTGAGGAGGTACTGCATCAGTATACGGTCAGTGATGAATTCAATTATAACAGGCACAGCATCTTGTCGTCGATGGATAAGCTCTTTAGAAGATCCATTGCAAGGACGGTCTTGCGGGAGCATTACCGCTGCCATCCTCAAATCATTGAATTTTGTAATCAGAAATATTACAATGGGGATCTGATTCCTGTTTCTGAAGAGGACAGCGAAGTCCAGCCTCTGATTTTGCTAAATACGATCTCCGCAAAACACGTCAGGATGATTCCCAAGGAAATTTATGAGAATGATCAGGTGCGCGCAATGGAAGCAATCACAGAAGACCTGCTAATCAGGGGAAGTCTTCCACAGGATCGGATCGATCTGATTGGATATGAGACGCCATTTCGAAAGCGGAGTCTGAAAAGCGACGGTAAGTATGGTGGAATTGTTGAGCCTGATATCGCATCAAAATATCAGGTGAAAGAGAAGGACATCATAATTTTTTCCGCAGTCCTTGATTTGCCGAGACAGGTGGGAGATTCTAGCTGGAGTTTCGTAGATGATCCTCGTCAGGTCAATGTTACGGTGTCTCAAGCAAAACATCAGCTTGTATTAGTTATAACAGATTCATTCCAGAAAACTCAAGGCTCGAGTGTAGGTGATTTGATCCGCTATGCTGAATATCAGACAGTAGCGGAGAATCTCCTCTGCCATGAGCTTATCCCCGTCTTTGATTTGGTATACCGAGAGTATACAGGTAGTCTGATGCTCCTGAAATCAAAGATGAAGTATTCAGCTCGGTATAGAGCAGCGTTTCTGATGAACGGCATCATTGAAATGATGCTGAGGGAACAGCAGTTTAGAAGCTTCTCCTATGCCCACGGGGTGCCGCTGCGAATCCTGATAAGGAATTGGGACAAGCTCACTGAAGAAGAACGAGCCTATGCGAAAAGCCCTAGTACCTGTGTTGATTTTGTCATTTATAACCGTTATGATAAACTTCCTGTTCTGGCAATCGAGGTGGGGGGCATCGCCTATAAAGGGAAAAAAGCACTCCATTTGATCAGAGATGATATGAAAGAACGCATACTGGAAAAATATAAACTTGACTTACTCTGGATTTCTATTAATGAAGGTTGGGAAGGGGATATTCTACGCAATAAACTGGAAGAGATTCTGACGGTCAACGAAGACCTGTCAGAGAACGAAAGCTAACGGTTTCTGATCAGATGATGTTATATATAAAAAATTATATTGTGATTCATCTCAATTTTTCTGTTGACTGACATTGCTAACACTGATATAATACTAATACAGTTAGCAATCGAATCGGAAGGAGCTGCGATTATGGACTACAAGGAATTGGCCATGGAATTAATGCAGAAAATGTTTCTGATGAATAGAGCAAGACCGCACAAGGAGATTACCGAAGCCATGCATGGCGAGTCTTTTGTAATTCGGTATTTAGCACATCAGAACGAATGCGTATTACCCAGCGAGATTAGCAAGCTTATGGGAATTAGTTCGGCCCGTGTCGCTGCAGCTTTGAACAGCCTTGAAAAAAAAAGCCTGATCACACGGCAGATTGATCCAGAAGATCGAAGACGGATTCTAATAACATTAACTCCTGAGGGAAGAGCTTTGGGAATCGAACAGCAGCAGGAAGTATTGGAGAAATTTGCAGAAATGCTTTCTCAGCTGGGAGAAGCTGATGCGAGAGAATACGTCCGGATTGCCGGGAGGCTTGCAGAATTTGCTTCCAGGGAATCTCACCACGAGCAGCAACAAACGTATAAAGAAAAGAAATAGAATCGAAACTAAAAGCGGCCATATTGAATGGCCGCATATAAAGAACGAATAGCTAACGATATTAGAAACGAATAAGGTTTGGTTTGAATACTGTTAAACATTTTCGCCCAAAACGGTGGAAAGAAAAACGGAGGATATGATATGTTAAAAATTTTGAAGCGAATGAACCGGCGGGAATGGCTTCAGGCAGGGGTCAGTTTACTTTTTATAGTGGCTCAGGTTTGGCTTGACTTGAAATTGCCGGACTATATGTCCGAAATTACGCGGCTGACCCAAACCCCGGGAAGTGAAATGGCGGACATCTGGATTGCGGGGGGATATATGGTTTTATGCGCCTTGGGCAGCTTTGCAGCAGCGGTCGTCGTCGGGTTCTTTGCATCCCGCATCGCTGCCTCCTTTTCCATGAGACTGCGCAGCCTTCTTTTTAATCGAGTGGATTCCTTTTCCATGGAGGAGATCAGCAGATTTTCCACAGCCAGTCTGATCACCCGTTCTACAAACGATGTGACGCAGATACAAGTCTTGATCACCATGGGCCTTCAGATGCTTGTCAAGGCGCCGATTATGGCTGTTTGGGCAGTTACAAAGATTTCAGGAAAAGGACTCGAGTGGACGGCAGTCACAGGAATTACTGTGCTCATTCTGGTTGTTATGATTGGGATTCTCATGGCGCTGGTCCTGCCAAAGTTCAAGAAAATGCAGATACTCACGGATAACCTGAATCGCGTTACCATGGAAAATCTATCGGGATTGCGTGTTGTCAGAGCATATAATGCCGAGGAGTATCAGGAAGATAAATTCGAAGAAGCCAACGGTGAACTGACGGCAGCCCAGCTTTATACCAGCAGGGGAATGTCCGTTATGCTTCCGGTGATGTATCTGCTGATGAGTGGGCTGACTCTTGCGGTTTACTGGATTGGTGCCTACCTGATCAACGGAGCAGGCATAATGGATAAGCTGACGATATTCTCCAATATGGTCGTCTTCTCCGCTTATGCAATGCAGATTATCATGTCCTTCATGATGGTTGTCATGCTCTTTGTGCTGCTTCCCAGGGCCGCAGTGTCAGCAAACCGTATTAACGAAGTCCTTGATACGGAACCCTCCATGAAAGAAGGTACACTTACCGAGGGAATCCCAGGAGCGGAAGGGCAGATTACATTCAAAAATGTCAGCTTCCGCTATCCGGGTGCAGAGGATGATGTACTGCATGATATCAGCTTCTCTGTGAAAAAGGGTGAGACCGTGGCATTCATCGGCTC
>JAQSXD010000085.1 GCA_029266295.1 Bacillota bacterium
AAATTGCGAAGGGTAACCTTTCTGCAGAGATCAAGCCTCGATCGGAAAAGGACGTTTTGGGCATCAGTCTTGTTGAAGTTACAAATACCTTAAAAGAGTTGGTTGAGGAAGCAGAGCAGCTGACAGCGGCGGCGGTAGAAGGCAATCTCGAATTTAGAGGTGATGACGGGCGTTTCAGTGGAGGTTATAGGGAGATTATCACTGGCTTCAACCGCACCCTTGACGCGATTATGTCACCGCTCAGTATCGCGCTGGAATATATCGATCATATGGCTAGCGGAGAGGATCTGGAGGTTTTGGAAAACAATTATCCCGGGACTTATGGCGTTCTCATTGGCAATTTACTCTTGGTCAGAGAATCTCTTTATACGCTTCGGAGTGAATCTCTGAGTCTGGCAGAAGCGGCAAATGAAGGAGATCTGACTTACAGGGCCGATCTCAGCAAGCTGAAAGGCGGATTTGCACAGATCGTTGGAGGCTTTAACGATTCGCTGGATGCACTCATAACACCGCTTGGCGTGGCGGCAGGATACATAGAACAGATCGGAAAGGGCGAAATCCCTGAACGGATTACAGAAGAATACAAGGGTGACTTTAACGAAATTAAGAACAGCATCAATTCCTGTATTGACGGTCTTGGTGGACTTGTAGAAGGCAGTGCTGTTTTGGAGAGGATGTCTGTCAACGATTTCAACAGCATGGTGGAAGGTCAGTATCAGGGTATCTTCAGCCAGCTCGCAGACTCTATCAACAAGGTCTGCGAAAGCATTAATTCAACCATCATTATCGTAAATAACGTATCAAAGGGAAAACTGAGCGATTTGGCAATGCTAAAGAATTTGGGAAGCTTAAGTGATAACGACAGGCTAATCCCATCGATCATTGTGATGATCGAGAATATCAAGAGCCTGGTGGATGAGACAAAAATGCTGTCAGAAGCAGCTGTTGAAGGGAAGGTCTCCAAGAGAGGTGATTCAGAGCGGTTTGATGGCGAATTTGCAAATGTTATCCGCGGAATCAATGAAACTCTGGATGCGGTGCTTGAACCGGTAAACGAGGCTTCTCAGGTACTGCAGGAAATGGCCAAGGGCAACCTGCAGATCAGTATGGAGGGCAATTATCAGGGAGATCATGCTGCCATCAAGAATGCGCTGAATGAAACCATTGACAATATGAGAAGCTACGTCAGCGAAATCGCCCATGTTCTTTCGGAGATCAGCGGCGGAAATCTAAATCAGGCCATTACTGCAGACTATAGAGGTGATTTTATCGCCATCAAGGATTCCTTAAACAATATCCTCCTGTCCCTCGGACAGGTGATGGGAGATATCAGCGAAGCGGCAGAACAGGTGGCTGCTGGATCAAGGCAGGTATCCGATGGAAGCCAGGCGCTGTCTCAGGGCTCCACAGAGCAGGCAAGCTCCATTCAGGAACTGACAGCGTCTATCGCGGAAATCGCAAATCAGACGAAGCAGAACGCTCTAAATGCAAATCAGGCCAGTGAACTTGCGGCAGATGCCAGAGATAACGCAGAAAAAGGCAATGACCAGATGAAGGAAATGCTGAACTCCATGGTTGAGATCAACGATTCCTCAGCCAATATCTCAAAGATTATCAAGGTCATTGACGACATCGCGTTCCAGACCAACATACTGGCGCTGAATGCAGCGGTAGAAGCAGCGAGAGCAGGACAGCACGGAAAAGGCTTTGCCGTAGTAGCAGAAGAGGTAAGAAACCTTGCAGCAAGAAGCGCAGCAGCAGCCAGAGAGACAACGGAACTCATCGAAGGCTCCATCAACAAAGTCCAGACAGGAACGAAGATTGCCAACGAAACAGCCGCAGCTTTGGTGGAAATCGTAGAAGGAATCGAAAAGTCCGCTAGTTTGGTAGGGAATATAGCAGAAGCATCCAACGAGCAGGCGACGGGAATCGCTCAGATCAACAAGGGAATCGAGCAGGTGTCCCAAGTAACCCAGAATAACTCAGCAACTGCAGAGCAAAGCGCTGCAGCCAGTGAGGAACTTTCCGGGCAAGCAGAACTGCTGAAAGAAATGGTAGGAAGGTTCAAGGTGAACAAGGGCGCCGAGGCTTTGCCCGGTGCCGATGCAGCACTCCTGGCAGGAACGGTTCGTACAGCACAGGAGAAGCCGCTGGGTGCTAAGCCAAGAATCCTCCTTGGAGATGATGAGCACGATAAGTACTAAAGAAAACGCTAAAGAATCAAACAAGCAGATCATTCAATTTAAGGGGATTGGGTGATCTGCAAAACGACAGCAAGGAACTGCAGAAGACAAGGGCGTCTGTGAAAGCGTCTCGGTTGAAGGTGGTTCCTTGATTTTTATTCCATAGAAAGATGAAATATGGAAGAAAAAAATAAGAAAAATATGGAAATGAAATTCGACTGAAGGATGCATAAATGAGCCGATTAAACCAGAAAAAATTCGCTAAATCGACAAGAAACGGCTTGTTTTCTGCTTTTTTTCATGGTAAGATAACATCATTCAAAATGGAAAGATTACACGCTCTTAGAAATCGGCAGAAGCTGACAAAGACAAACATAATGTTTGCATTAAATCGCGGAAATATGGTAAAATAAAGCCGTAAAATACTTTTGCAAAGGCAGCCTGGGCATAATGAGCTGAAGGGGTGCCGATGCGATTCAGGGGAGGTATCATATGGGTATGATTCACAACGTAATGGGACCTGCGAAGAATGCCGCCAGTGAAGCCAGAGGACGAGCTGAGTCTATGATGGATGCAGCGGGCGATAAGGCTGAAGTCTGGATGGACAAAGCAGAATCCGGTATGGAAGAAATGAAGGATATGGCTGAGGATTGGATGGACAAAGCAGGGGATAAAACGGAACATCTAATGAAGAAGGCCGAACATCTGAAGGACAAACTCGAAGACAGGGCAGAGGGATTAAGGGACGCGATAGAAGACAAAGCAGACGAACTAAAGCATCGAATGAAATAATGTTAGAACGCCCGCATCGATTGTTGTAAAAGGTAACCTCCAAATTGATGCATGGATTGCATTCATTTGGAGGTTTTCAATGTTCTGATAAGGAAAATGCATACTTCGGGAGGATAACGACTTGCTGCATGAGGACATGAAGAAAAATTATAAAGATCTCGTTGAAGCGCATGATTTTGCGCATATCGGCAGCTGGGAAATGGACGTGTTGAAAAACATAAGCCGTTGGTCAGAAGAGGCTTATCGGATCTACGGAATTTCTTCCAAACAATATGACGGCACCTATGAGGGCTTCATTAATATGATACATCCGGAAGACAGGGCTATGGTCGACAACAAGATCACGGGTACTGTCAGTGAACTGACCTTTGATATTGAATACCGCATCATCAGACCGGATGGAACGATTCGAAATTTACGGCAGCTTATCATTCCGATCTACAATCAGGAAGGTAAACTGATTTATTTATATGGAAACATACAGGATATTACCGGTATGCTGGAGTTTCAGACTTTTCTTGGAAAGACTGAGGAGACCATCGACAGCATTCAAAAACGGTTTCAGGTGCTCGTGCAGCAGTCCAGCGATGTTTTTGAAATCATCTCACCTGATTATAGTATTTTATATATCAGTCCTGCCATCGAAAAAATAACAGGCGTCAGTCCCGAGCAAAGGATTGGCAAAAATGCGCTGGAGTTTCTGGAAGGTGAGCAAAAGCAGAGCTTCATCCGTAAAGTGGAGCATGTGCTGGACTTCCCCGAGGAGAGGAGCGAAGGCGATCTAATTCTAAAAAATCCCGACGGTGAGGAACATTATCTGACCTATACCATGAGCAATCAGCTTTCAGAACCATCTATCCAGGGGATTGTAATCAACTGGCGGGATATAACCGATCGAATTGATAACCAAAAAGAAATTGAATTTATTGCGACTCATGATGAACTTACAAAGTTGCCAAACCGAGTCTACCTGAAACGAAAAATGACACAATTGTGTGAGGAATGCGGTCCTGATCAGGACTTTGCATTGATCATGCTTGATATTGATGGGTTTCGTTACGTGAACGACGCTTTGGGATATCAGCTGGGGGATCAACTCATTTTACAGGTGGCAGAGCGTCTCAAAGAAATTCTGGGAGAGGAACGGTTTATCTGCCGTTACTCCGGAGATCAATTTGCAATTATTGTACAGAACTTACATAAATCATGGGAATATGAACAAATCGTCAAGAAAATAGCATCCTTGTTTACAGAAGCTTACAAGGTAGATCTTTATGAGCTGGATATGACCGTCAGTTTGGGGATCAGCATGTATCCCAATGACGAAAAGGATCCGGATCTTTTGATTAACTATGCGAATATCTCACTTCTGCGTTCCAAACATGAAGGAAAGAACCGTTATAAGTTCTATTCCTCGGACATTGGAATTCAGATATATAAGCAGGTTGTGCTCAGAAACGATCTGCTGAAAGCCATAGAAAGAAATCAATTTCGCGTTTATTACCAGGCTCAGGTCAGACTTGAGTCCAATGATATTCTTGCTGCCGAAGCATTGATTCGCTGGGAACATCCTGAATGGGGGATGGTATCGCCCAATGAATTTATCTCTCTGGCGGAGGAGTCCGGATTTATTATCAACCTTGGAAACTGGATGCTCAGAGAGGTTTGCAGGAACTATAGGAAATGGATGGAGGGCGGAATGGCTCCCATTAAGGTTTCGGTGAACTATTCCAGTATTCAGTTTTTTGAACGGAATTTCGTTGAGAATATCCTGAATATTATCGAAGAATATGGCTTGAACCCCCATTTTCTTATTATGGAGATTACCGAAAGCGTATTTATGAAAAACCCGGAGAAAGCGATTCTTGATATCAAGCGGCTTCAATCCGAAGGAATCCAGGTAGCACTAGATGATTTTGGGACTGGTTTTTCCTCTCTTTCGTACCTGAACTCCTTCAATATTGATATTCTTAAAATCGATCGATCCTTTATTAAAAATGTAATGCTGGATGAGGCCAGCACGATTATTACTCGTTCAGTGATCGATCTGGCACAGGAGCTCCGGATCAAACTGGTGGCGGAAGGCATCGAGAACTGGGACCAGCTTGCCTATCTCAGGGATCTCAACTGTTACTCAGGGCAAGGGTTCCTCTATAATAAACCCATGCCCATCAGCGACTTTGAGCAGCTTCTGGTATGCGAAAAGTGCCTGCCCACAGAACTTCTGCGGGAAAAGGAAGAGAACCGTGATAAACGGAAATATCTCAGAATCAAGCTTCCAACGATTTTGGAGGCAGATATGTCCATCGTCGAAATACCCGGACAAAAATTTAAGGTCGGAAAGATCCGGGTGGAAATCAAAAATATCGGCTCTGAAGGACTTTGCTTTACTGCCGGAGTCAGGCTGCCGGTCAATCGTGAATTAACGCTGCAATTTGCGATTCCCATGAAGGATGGTACCAATGTCAGTATTGCCGGATTTCCCATATGGGTACAGGAGCTGGAAGAAAACTGTTATGAATACGGCGTAGAATTTGAACACAGACCTACGGAGAAGGTTGATCTTACCATGGCATTGTATACGCTCTGCAAGGAGATGTATAGTTGACAATGTTATTGCCAACAAACAAAAAAAGCACCAGAATTTTATGCTTGACAAACAGATAACAATCAACTATACTGAATTCAACATTGAGAAAGACAGTGATGGAGAGAGTAAGTATTCTTTAAAAGTTACAGCGATTCGGGAAAGGTGGAAGCCCGATACCGGTAGAAGAATAGCTGAAAATCACTCCTGAGTCGCAGGCCGAAAATGACACGACAGTGAACAGCATGTTAAGTAGGTTTTGACGGTTTTCCCCCGTTATAGGGAACGCGTATGTTGGTATGCAGTAATAGGTGGTATAACGATAGCTTTAGCCTTCGTCCTTTGCAGGATGAAGGTTTTTTTTATTGTGACCCTCCGGCATATGCAGATCGCACTATTTACGTATGGCACCAGCCTAAACCTTGCTTTGCAAGTGAAGAATGGTGAACAAGGAGGTTAATGTGAAAGATATCGTAGAAATTCGTTGGCACGGCAGGGGAGGCCAGGGGGCTAAAACCGCTTGTCTGCTTCTCGCTGATGTAGCCTTCAGTTCGGGGAAGTATGTTCAGGGTTTTCCGGAGTATGGCCCGGAGAGAATGGGAGCACCCATTACTGCCTATAACAGGATCAGCAAAGAACGATGTACCGTTCATTCCAACATCTATCATCCCGACTATGTTATCGTGGTGGATGAAACACTTTTGACCGCTGTAGATGTGACAAAAGGACTGAAAGAAAGTGGCGCCATCATCATCAACAGTGAAAAGACTCCAGGTGAGCTGAGACCTTTGCTCAGAGGATATCAGGGGCAGGTTTATACCATTGATGCAAGAAAAATCTCCGAGGAAACGCTCGGTAGATATTTTCCAAACACGCCGATGCTGGCTGCTGCCGTCAAGGTGAGTAATGTGGTGGAAGCGGATCACTTTATCAAGGACATGGAAGAATCCTTCCGTCACAAGTTCGGAGCGAGAACCAGCGTCATTGAAGGAAATATGAAGGCATTAAAAAAATCACTGGAGGAGGTATGCTGCGGATGATCAAGAAAGCTTCAGAAATTAATGAAACCACCCCATGGCAGGAGATGACCCTGGGAGGAGAAATCTACGAAGGCGGAACCTCAGCTTTGTTTAACACCGGTGACTGGAGAACGATGGTTCCGGTCTACCATCCGGAAAATTGCAAGCATTGTATGCTATGCGTACCTTACTGTCCTGACAGCTCCATACCGGTTACGGAGGGGAAGCGGGAAGACTTTGATTTTATGCATTGTAAGGGCTGTGGTATTTGTGTTAAAGTCTGTCCCTTCAAGGCAATCTCTTTAGAAAAGGTAGGTGCGTGATGGCAAGAAACGATAGAATGTCCGGCAATGAAGCCGTAGCATTTGCAATGAAACAGATCAATCCCGATGTCATGGGAGCGTTTCCCATCACACCATCCACGGAAATACCCCAGTATTTCTCTACATACGTTGCAAATGGAGAAGTGGACACAGAGTTTGTGGCCGTTGAATCAGAGCACAGCGCCATGTCTACCTGTATGGCGGCACAAGCCGCGGGTGGGAGAGCTATAACAGCAACCTCCTCAGCGGGAATGGCGTTAATGTGGGAAATGCTGTACGTTACTTCCTCGGCAAGACTTCCCGTCACCATGGCGCTGGTGAACAGAGCGCTGACAGGCCCCATCAATATCAACAATGACCATTCAGACTCCATGGGTGCAAGAGACAGCGGTTGGATTCAGCTATACGCCGAAACCAACCAGGAAGCTTACGACAACTTTGTACAGGCTATGCCCATCGGGGAAAACAAGGAAGTCCGTCTCCCGGTGATGGTATGTCAGGACGGATTCATCACAAGTCACGCAGTAGAGAATATTGAGCTGCTGGATGACGAAGTCGTTAAGAAATTTGTTGGAGAATATGAACCGGAGCACTATCTGCTGAAGAAGGAAAATCCTCTTGCAGTAGGCCCCTACGACATCTCCAATTACTATATGGAACACAAAAAGCAGCAGGCAGAGGCGATGAAACATGCCAAACCGGTTATTCTGGAGGTTGCCAGAAGGTTTGAAGAAATTTCAGGCAGGCGTTACGGCTTTTTTGAAGCCTTCGAAATGGAGGATGCGGAAGTCGCGTTGGTGCTCATTGGGTCCAGTGCCGGGACTGCAAAAGAAACGGTGAAGCAGCTTCGAAGAGAAGGAAAAAAGGTAGGGCTTGTTAAGATCAGAGTGTTCCGGCCCTTCCCGATGGAAGAGCTGGCAGAAGCCCTCAAAAACGTGAAGGCTGTTGCAGTCATGGACAAAGCAGAGAGCTTTTCTGCCTGCGGCGGACCTCTTTTCGCAGAAGTTCGTTCCGCACTGTACGATCTGGAAAACAGACCGAAGGCAATGAATTATGTATACGGTCTCGGAGGCCGTGACATCTGCGTGGAAGATTTTGCGATGATCTATGACCAATTATTCGAAATTGGAAGAACCGGTGTTGTAGGAGAAGTTTATCGTCATTTCGGTCAGAGAGAGCAGGAGGTGTAATCATGGCATACAGCTTAAAACAACAAGTGAGCAAACCGGAACGCTTTGCTGGAGGACATCGTCTTTGCGCCGGCTGCGGCGCAGGTCTTGCTGTTCGCGGAGTGCTGAGGGCATTAAAGCCGGAGGACAAAGCGGTCATTACCAATGCAACCAGCTGCCTTGAGGTGTCTTCCTACCTGTATCCCTATACGGCATGGCAGGACAGCTACATCCACAGCGCTTTCGAAAATGCCGGTGCAACAGCCGGCGGTGTTGAAGCTGCGTACCGGGTTTTAAAAAAGAAGGGAAAGATCGATGATACCTTTAAATTCATTGCCTTCGGCGGTGACGGCGGTACCTATGACATCGGGCTTCAATCCCTCTCGGGCGCAATGGAGCGTGGACACGATATGGTATACGTGTGCTATGACAATGAAGCATATATGAATACTGGTATCCAAAGATCCTCCTCTACGCCAAGGTTTACAGATGCAACGACTACGCCTGTAGGAAAAGTGATTCCGGGCAAGCCTCAGAATAAGAAAGATCTGACGGCAATCCTGGCAGCGCATAATATCCCCTATGTGGCTCAGACTACCTTCCTTGGAAACTTTAAGGATTTCCACGAAAAAGCGGAGAAAGCCCTCTATACGGAAGGTCCCGCATTCTTAAACGTAATGTCTCCCTGCCCTCGGGGCTGGAGATACGAGGCTGAGGATCTGGCTGAGATCTGCAAGCTGGCGGTTGATACCTGCGTTTGGCCGCTCTTTGAAGTGGAGCACGGCGTATGGAAACTGAATTACGAGCCCAAGAAGAAGCTTCCAGTAGAGGATTATCTGAAAAAGCAGGGACGGTTCAAGCATATGTTCAAGGCCGGTAATGAGTGGATGATTGAGGAAGCACAGCAATTTGTCGATGAAAAATGGGAAAGTCTTCTGGCAAGATGCAAGTAGCAACCCCTTAAAACAGAATGGAATCTCCGACGAATCTTTTTTCATAAATATTTTGGAAGATATTCTCATTTTTTTATACTGCCTGCCGATAGATACAGTGAAGTGCATCTATCTATTAATAAAGACAGGAGGTAAAAAAATGAGAATTGAAAGTTCCACCCTGAGTATGCAGGGAGGCAGTTCAGTTGTGTCCGCGATGAGCATACAGGAAAGCTTAATGATCCGGACCAGCCAGGGTTCCGTCAGTATGAATTCTTCATCCTTTGACGTTCAGGAATTTTCGCAGCAGGGTATTTCGGTAAGCACTTCCGTAATCTCTTCTGTACCTGATACGTCAGAAACAAGTGATGAGGGTTCTATTACCACGGAGCAGGAACTCAAAATCCGTATGCTGGAGGTTTTTCTTACAAGGCTAACAGGGAAAAACGTCAAACTTCAAACGCCAAAGCTAAAACTGGAGTCCATGGGATATGACAAGAATGCTCAACTTTACAGCAGAGCAAAGGCCATGTCCGGTTTTGCCGGGGTCCAGCTGCAGTCTGGGTTTGGGCTGGTCTATAACCGCAATGAAATACAAATTGAGAAAACCAGAGTCTCTTTTGCCGCGGAAGGTATTGTCAAAACCGCTGACGGCAGAGAGATCAAGCTGAATTTGAATTTCAATATCGATCAGGAGATCGTCAGGCAGAGCAGTTTAACCCTGCAGGCCGGAGATACTCTTAAAGATCCGCTGGTTATTAACTTCGGCGGCAGCGTCGCGTCTTTCTCAAACAAAACCATGTCCTTTGACATTGATTTCGATGGGACAAAGGATTCCATTGCAATGCTGAATTCCGGAAGTGGTTACCTGGCTCTGGACAGAAACAATAACGGAATCGTCGATGACGGTGCGGAGCTTTTCGGGCCCAAGACGGACAACGGTTTTCAGGAGTTAGCACTGTATGATGAAGACGGCAACGGATGGATCGATGAAGGAGACTCGATTTTCAATCATCTCAAAATCTGGTACCATGATGAGCAGGGAAACAACCGGCTCGTCGCGCTGACGGATAAGAATGTGGGAGCAATCTATCTTGGAAGCATTGATACCTCAATGAACATGTACAGCGGCACACAAATGGCAGGAGCGTTGAAACGATCCGGGTTTGTCCTGCTGGAAAATGGTGAAAGCAGAGTGGTGCAAGAATTGAATCTGAAGATTTAGGGAAACACTGTTTCTTTGCGAATCAGCGGTGCCCAAGCCCGCAAAAGCGGGACGGTTTCCTGGATTTCCGACACGTATGTGCGGGGAAATATTTAATTTTGCATATTTACAACACTTTTTTCCTGTGCTATGATAAGAACAATCAAAAGCATCGGATGATGTTTATTTTGGAGAGTAACATGATAAAGCAGAATTTTGCAGCTGAATACGCTTACGTAAGCTTTACTTCCTATTATTACTACGGAGGTAAGGCTGGTTTGGGTTTCACCGCAAAAGTGTGCTGAGGTTATTCTTGATAGAAATAGAAGAATCAAGGAAACAAATAGGCTCCGCAGTGGAATTCACTGCGGAGCTTTTTTTCTTTCTCAGTAATCAGGAGGTACAAAAAATGATTGTAGTTTTAAAAGATAATCCGAATCAGAAGCAGCTGGACAATTTGGTTCAGTGGCTGAAAAGCATGAATATTGATATTCATTTTTCACAGGGAAAAAATACTACCATATTGGGTCTCAT
>JAQSXD010000086.1 GCA_029266295.1 Bacillota bacterium
GTGCTTGCTGCCAGGGGGATTTTCGGCAGTATTGCGAAAAACATGAATCGGCAACTGAATAAAAAATCAAAGGGGGATGAAATAGATGGATAAGACAGTAAAGGGTATTGCAATTACAGCGGCGGCTATGGTAGCGATAGGTTTGCTTTTGGCCGGAGTTGGCTATGCAGCAGGAGGAAATCAGCCTATCTCTATCGACAAGTCCGGAGTTCATGTGGGCGAAGGCTGGGGCAATGGCAACAAGGGGGCTGGTCACTTAGCAAGCAGCGGAAAGCTGGAGTCGTTTGAAGAAGAACTGGATCATTTTGATAGCATTCGTACGGACATGAACCTATATCCCGTGGAGCTGATTGCCGGTGACAAATATGCGATCGAAGGGGTGTATGATACGGGCTATGGAAAGCCTGAATACACCATCGAGAACGGTACTTTAGTGGTCGAAGAGCGAAATGATTCGTTTTTTAGCAAAGGGATCGATCTCAGCATTCAGATCGGAGGCAGTGGCAGTGAAAGTGAGCGTGGCAGTAAAATTGGAGTTAAAATCTATTATCCCAAGGACTCCGAACTGAAGGATGTGCGGATCAAGGCCGCCATGGCCGACATGTCCTTTGACGGAATCAACGCAGATACTGCAGAATTTGATAACGGTTTGGGACGGCTGGAATTGAGCAATATTTCCGCAAACAAGATCAAGGCATTTGTTGGCAGCGGAGACTGCACCGTATCGGATGTGAAAGCGGATGCTCTTGATGTGACCAATAATTTAGGAAAGACTACACTGAAAAATGTCGAAGTTAGGATCTTAGAGGCAAAATCCCAATCGGGGGATCTATTTTTATCCGGTATAACAGCAGAACAAGGGATGCTGAAATTGAATCTTGGCAAACTCACCGCTGAAAACCTGAATACAAAAGGTCTCACAGTGGAAAATCAGAGTGGGGACGTTGATCTGGGAGGAACCCTCCTTGGTGATACCGATATCACCTCGAATTTAGGAAAGGTCTCCGTAAGCCTTGGCGCAACAGAATCCCAGTACAACTATGATTTGAAAACCAACCTGGGCGAGGTCATGGTTGGAGATAATGAAAGCAGCAGCAGTATGCAGGCAAAAAACGGTGCAAAGAATAACCTCAAAGTTTTTGCAAGCCTAGGTGATATTGAAGTCGAATTTGAATGATCGTTATAAATGTGCTGCACTGAAGCCAATCAAAGCAGGATAGAATCATTTTTCAAAACCGGAGCATACTTGCTCCGGTTTTAGTGATCTGGCGGGTAATACGGGGAAGGGACAGTGATATAGGCACTTGGGTAGGAATTTAGAGATAGGAATATAGGACCAGAAAATGGGAGAAGCTATTTTCATAAAGGCGTAAACTGTGTTATACTATTACGACCGCATCGTCAGACGATGCTAATAAGCTGCCGGATCCCATTCGCAGTACAAATCTACGAATTCACTAGACATGCAGTGATTCGTGATTTGCTTGCATAAGTTCGCCGACAATTTGTTGCACAAATTGGGCGAGCTAGTAGATTCGGGGCACGAAAGGATGAGATAACAAATGACAAAACAAACCTATTACATTTCAACACCAATTTATTATCCTAGCTCCAATTTGCACATCGGGCATACGTATTGTACCGTAATGGCAGATGCTATGGCTCGCTTCAAGAGGCTGTCCGGCTATGATGTCATGTTTCTGACCGGAACGGATGAGCATGGACAGAAAATTCAGAAGGTGGCTGATGCAAAGGGTATGTCTCCGCAGCAGCATGTCGACGAGATCGTTGAAGGAATCAAGGAACTCTGGAAGACCATGGAGATATCCTATGATGATTTCATCCGAACGACAGAACCCCGCCACGTGAAGCGGGTTCAGGAAATATTTAAAAAGATGTACGATAAGGGAGATATCTATAAGGGAGAATATGAGGGCTGGTACTGTACCCCTTGTGAAGCGTTCTGGACAGAGACACAAACTGTAGACGGAAAGTGCCCTGACTGCGGAAGACCTGTTGAGAAGGCCAAAGAATCCGCTTACTTCTTCAAGCTTTCCCAGTATCAGGATAAGCTCATAGATCTCTTTGAAAATAATCCGGAATTCCTTCAGCCGGACACAAGAAGAAATGAAATGCTGAATTTTGCAAAGCAGGGGCTGGAAGATCTCTGTATTTCCAGATCCTCCTTCAGCTGGGGAATTCCAGTGCCCATTGATGAAAAGCATGTAATCTACGTATGGCTTGATGCGCTTTCCAACTACATTACGGCGCTGGGTTATCCCGACGAGCCGGATCAGTATGAAAAGTACTGGCCGTGCGATGTCCACCTGGTCGGAAAGGAAATCGTCAGATTCCATTCCATCATCTGGCCTGCAATGCTCATGTCTCTTGATGTGCCGCTTCCAAAGAAGGTGCTCGGACACGGCTGGATTCTGCTGGAGGGCGGTAAAATGTCAAAATCCAGGGGAAATATTGTAGATCCGGTGAAGCTCATCGAACGCTACGGCGTAGACGCGCTGAAATATTTCCTGCTGAGAGAATACACCTTTGGTCAGGACGGACTTTACACCAATGAGGTTATGCTCAACCGGATGAACTTTGATCTGGCCAACGATCTTGGCAATCTGGTGAGCAGAACTGTTGCCATGATTGAAAAGTACAACGGTGGAATCCTGCCTGCTGCAAAAGCAGAGGGAGACTTCGACGCGGATCTGAAGGCTGTTGCGCTGGGTGCGGCGGAAAAAGTGGAAGCCTATATGGACAAGTTCAGTTTCAGCCAGGCGCTGGAAGAAATCTGGGTTGTCATCAGAAGAACCAATAAATATATCGACGAGACCATGCCCTGGGTGCTGGCCAAAGAGGAATCCACAAAGGATCGTCTGGACACCGTTCTGCACAATCTGGCAGAAGCCCTGCGCATCGTATCGGTGCTGATTTACCCGTTCATGCACACGACTTCCAAGGAAATCAGAAAGCAGCTTGGAATCTGGTATGCAGATGTGGTCTGGGAAGATGCCCTGACCTTCGACATGATGGGCGGAGAAACGGTGAAGAAGGGCAATGCCATCTTCCCGCGACTTGATGTGGAGAAGGAGCTGGAAGCTCTGGCAGCACTCAATGAAAAGCCGGAAGAGCCTGAAGTACCACCGACGGAATTTAAACCGGAAATCACCATTGATGATTTTGATAAGATCGATCTGAAGGTTGGAGAAATCCTGGACTGCAAAAAACATCCGAAGGCAGACAAACTGCTGGTATCTCAGGTAAAGATCGGTACGGACACGAGACAGATCGTATCAGGGGTAGCAAAATTCTTTACCCCCGAAGAGATGAAGGGCAAGAAGGTTATTGTCGTCGCCAACTTAAAGCCGATCAACCTCAGGGGCGAAGAGTCCAAGGGAATGATCCTCTTTGCGGATAACGGAGAAAAACTGGAATTTGTAACCACCGGCGCCCCAAACGGAAATTCAGTGCAATAAAATGATATGAGGCTGCGCCTGTCGAAGCCTTTCCTGGACACACGCTCGCTTCGCTCGGACGGTGCCCACGGAAAGGGATCGGCAGGTCTAGCATATCCATTTTAATCGGGGTGCACCCACGTTCATTGCGGGAAGGGCTGACGCCCAAGGAGAAATTACCATGTTATTTGATGCACATGCCCACATCAACAGCGAACGCTATGATGATGACCGGGATGAGATTATTGAAGCCATTGAGGCTTCGGATTTGAACTATGTCATGGACATCGGCTACGATTTGGCCAGCTCCGTTCAGGCCACAGAGCATGCAAAAAAATATCCGTGGTGCTATGCGGCGGTAGGCTGCCATCCTCACGATACAAAGACCATGGATGAAATGACGCTGGATATGTTTCGGGCCTTGGCGAAAAAACCAAAGGTTCAGGCCATCGGTGAAATTGGTCTGGATTATTACTATAATCATTCGGAAAAGGATGTTCAGCAGTATTGGTTCAGGCGACAGATTCAGCTGGCGCTGGAGCTTAGTATGCCTATCGTGATCCATGACAGAGATGCCAATGATGATGTGATGAGAATTCTAAAGGAAGAGGGCGCATTTAGTACCAAGAGAAAGGATCAGCTTGGGGATGCCAAAGTGCTTCTCCATTGTTTCTCCGGCAGCAAGGAGCTGGCTTCCCAGTACGTCAAACTGGGGGCAACCATTTCCATCGCTGGCCCCGTCACCTATAAGAATGCCAGAAAGACAGTGGAAGTGGTGCAGGAAATCCCCATTGAGCATCTTCTGGTGGAAACGGACGCTCCGTATCTGACACCGGAACCGCTTCGGGGAAAGCGTAACCGGCCGGACTTCGTTAAATATACTGCAAGAAAGGTCGCTGAAATCAAGGGACTTTCCTATGAGCAAACGGCGGAGATCACCTGCAACAATGCAAAGAAGTTCTTTTCCATCGATTAGGCAGCTTTAGAAAATAAAGATTCATAGAGAAACCATCCGTTAAACAAACGAAGTTTGGGAGAATACCACGAGCGCATTCTCTGAAACTTCGTTTTTATTTGCGCGAATGAAACGCGGATTCATTTCGTGCGTACATCTGATCGGCTAATTTTCGTTTGGCTGCGTCAAAAATCCTCGCAAATTGATATTGACACACAGTTTGATCCAGACTAAACTATACATAGAATATCTATGTATAAAGCTGACCTATGTATAGAGTTGGCCCACGTATAGCGCTGAAAAAAGTATAAAGTTCAATAATATATAAATTTTCGTAGATTGTATGGGAGGTGCACTGTGAAAATAAATAAAGACCTTATGAAAGGAAGTACATCGATTCTGATCCTATCTCTTTTGGATCGGGAAGATATGTATGGTTATCAAATCGCCCACGAACTGAAAATGCGATCAAATCAAGTGTTTGAGCTAAAGGAGGGAACCCTTTACCCCATGCTCCACGGACTCGAAAATGAGAAAGCAATCGAGTCTTATTGGTTTGATGCCGACAATGGAAAACGCAGGAAATATTATAGAATAACAGAAGCGGGTAAAACCCTCCTCTGCAATAAAAAATCCGAGTGGGAAGTCTATACAAAAGCGATCAACTCTGTGATTGGAGGGAAGTGCTATGCATAATAAGATAACGACATTTCTAGATGAGGTTTGCCGGCATATCAAGTGCAAAGCAGTCCACAAAGAGATCAGAGCGGAACTTAGCGAACACATTTATGATTTAATGGAAGAAAGCATGGAAAAAGGGACTTCGGAAGAAAAGGCGCTTGATCTGGCTATTTCTGCAATGGGAAGTACCGGCGAAATAGGGGCAAAGCTTCATCGGCAGCACAAGCCGCAGACCGAATGGTCCCTTTTAATTCTGGTTGCACTCATTACTGTAATTGGTGGTATTGTCCTATATACAAGCAGTCAATTTAGCGATGATAGCACCAAGTTTTTAAGGCATCTCGTTTCCATACTGATTGGGATTGGCGTCATGTCAGCATTCTATTTTTCTGATTTCACAAAATTTCAACGAATGTCGGTACCGCTCTATTGTTCAGGAAGTATTTTGATTCTGATCACGATGGTTGCAGGCATCCAGATGAACGGTGCAAAAAGGTGGCTTCCCATCGGCGGCGGATTTACCATTTCGGTACCAGAGCTTGCAAGTCTATTGTTTGTCATGGCGTTTGCGGGTTTTTTAGAACGATATCGAGGCAAGGGTACCAGTGGCACCTTAAAGAT
The DNA here is from genome assembly GCA_029266295.1 of Bacillota bacterium. Classification (GTDB taxonomy): domain Bacteria; phylum Bacillota; class Clostridia; order Peptostreptococcales; family Anaerovoracaceae; genus Anoxybacterium. The sequence goes on from JAQSXD010000086.1 coordinate 5,716, forward strand.
GATCTTGATCGGTGCCTGTTCTCTGATGTTGCTCGTGATCATGCCGAGCTTAGCGGCCGCGTTCATAGTGGCAATTACTTATGCTGTTTTGCTGATCGCTGCGGTAGCAGGGAATCATTTCGGCGTAAACAGAAAAAACCAGTTCATTCTGCTCTCTTCAGTCGGTACTATTTCTGTGGGATTGCTGCTAAATTACATTCTGTCTAATTCCCATCGTGTGGAGCGGTTACTGGGCTGGCTGCCTGGAGGAACCGGAGTAGACTATCAGCAAAACCTGGCAGGCATCTGGCTTTCTCTTTCGAAGTGGTTTGGCAAGACCAATGCCACCTATCAGGGGTACGGTTTGGGTATGATGCCCGATGTCACTGGGGAGTATATCCTGGTCAACGTAATTGCAACCCTGGGCTGGGCTGCAGGACTGATCTTAATCGCCTTGATAGGAATTTTTATTGTCAGAATGTTTCTGACGGTAAAACGCGTAAAACGCGGCTATGGGTTTTCTCTGGCCCTGTCTGCATGCACCATGCTATCTGCTCAGTTTGCATGCAACATCCTGATGAATTTTAAAATTTTCCCCTCCATGGGTATTCCCATGCCGCTCGTGTCCTACGGCTATACGGGTTATGTTGTCTGTATGGCCTATGTAGGCATCATTTTGTCTGTATGGAGAAGAAATAATTTGATTTCCTTCCAGAGGAATCGCCCGGGAACGTTTTCCCAGAATAATGTTTTTCGTTTGGAAGACGGCAAGCTTATCATCGATATTGGAGCTTGGAGGAATCATTGACTTCTGAAATCCCGAAGAATCGGATCGATTATGCACCGTTAGACAGATCACGCCCCTGTTTTGGAGGAACAGGGGCTTTTTTTGAGGAAAAATAAGAGTAATTAGCCGAAATTTCAACGGTTTTGCTACAGGTTATTACAAAGTTACCACTTTGGACAAATTATACTGACATTAGGGATACGTTCTACTGCAAAAAAGGGGTGATTGTGATGGAATTATTATTAGAAAATGTGCGAAATACGTTGTTAGGCAGATTCTCCAAGGGACCAAGGGAAGCTTCAAGGTCAGCTGCAGGTCAGTATGCTGGCATAGTAGCAATTCTTCTCAGTTCTATCCTGCTGGGAAGGACAGCTCTTTTCTTTGCCGTTTTTCCCTGTGGGATTGCATTGATTACGGTGCTGCTACATAAGAGCAGAGCAAATATTTACACCTTGCCTCTTGTTCTAGGCGGCCTTTTAACCCATTATGGGACAGGCTATGAAATTTGGGGAGACGCAATTGCAATTGTAATTTGCGGTATTTTGTTCTTTTTGACCGGAAGGCTAAAAATCAGCCTTTTGATAAAAGCCTTCACGGCAGCAGCGATCATGGTTTTGACCAAATCGATTTACTTCTTTACTTCTCAACTTGTTTTTATGTTTGATATTTTTATGATCTTCATTGAAGCGCTTTTGATTCTGGCATTTGTTTATGTCTTTCATCGTTTTTACGGACTGCTTGACAAAGGGAAAAAAAATACAGGAACCATGGCTGAGGGAATTATTGCTTCTGCAGCGGCCATTGTCCTCATGGCTGGGGGAATTGGCATAGAGACCGTATGGGTATTTTCTCCGGTCTATTTCTTTGCCCTTTTTATTACACTACTTCTGGGATATAAGATCGGAATCATGGAGGGAGGCGTTACGGGGATCGTTGCGGGAATGACTGCGGTACTCGTAACATCGGCATCTCCTGCGCTCATCGGAATTTTTGCCTGTGCGGGACTAACTGCCGGATTTTTCAAGGGACTGAATCGGATCGCAGCAGGAATGTGTTTTGCAGCGGTGTGCATCGCCTTTGGGCTTATCAAAGGATATCCTGAGCTTTATCTCTCCATTTATGATCCGCTTCTTGCTGCTTTTGTGTTCATGATCATTCCAAAGAGAGCTATGGGGCAAATTGAATTGCTGCTGGCAAAGATTCGGCAGGATCATATCTATGAAGAACTGACCGCCAGGGACAGGATGCAGCTCACCTTAGGCAGATATCTGGATGCATTTGAAAAATTATCGTCTCTCTATAGTTCTAATCGCAACAGAAATAATATTATCGCACTGCAATTTCGGGGAATGGTCAAAGTAACCAGATCTATGATCGAATCTCTGGAACAGACCGATCCATGTATTCTTCCATCAAAAGAAAAATTCCGTGTTCGGGTAGGCGTCTCCGGTTATGCCAAGGAAAGGAATATTTCGGGGGATAGTTATATTTGTGCCGACCTGAAGGAAGGCGATTACATGATTGCTTTAAGCGATGGTATGGGCAAAGGGGAAAGCGCTTCGAGAGAAAGTGCGCTGACCATAACTTCGCTTTATAATCTGATGAAGGCAGGCTTTGATGTAGAACTGGCCCTTAAGACCATCAATTCGCTGTTGTTATTCAAATCTACAGAAGAGATTTTCTCTACTGTGGATCTTGGTCTGTTCAATAAATATACGGGGAAATTAAAACTGTTTAAAATCGGTGCTGCGGCAACCTTTATCAAACGAGGTGATAAAGTTGAGACCGTTAAGGTTTCTGCGCTTCCCATGGGTATTGTCGACAGCATACGAATCAACCATATCGAATTTCAGGCGAGAAAGGGTGATGAGATCATCATCGTGTCCGACGGAATCACAGAGGCCGACAGAAATGACGGACAAATGGACTGGATCAGAGAGACCATCTCTACGATCCGCTCAAAAGACCCTCAAACCATGTCTGACCTGATTATTAATAAAGCGGTAGAACGCTATGGCATCAAAGAGAAAGATGACATGACCGTCATCACAGCAATTATTAATTAGGAAACACGGATTCATTACGTGCGCACATCTGATCAGCTAATTACTCCGCAATATGGAATATAATGGTTGTGCTTGCATGATGGATTCGCTGGTGATAATATGATATCCGCTGTAATACCGATGAGCAGCATTTTAGATTGACTGAAGAATCATGATCACGAAAAATTTTGATAAAAATTTCTGATTGGTCAACATAAGTTGTTCGAGGAACGCAGACAATAAACGAAACGGTATAACGGAGGATAAGAAAAATGGAATTATGGATTACAGAACAGCAGAATGAGGATGTCAATTTTACCTGCAGGGTAAAAAGAACTATATACTCAGAAAAAACTGAATTTCAGCAAGTGGACATAATGGAAACGGAATATTTCGGAAAGATGATGGTTCTGGATGGCGTGATTCAGACTACAACTTTTGATGAATTCGTATATCATGAAATGATCGTCCACGTTCCGATGCTTTCCCATCCCGACCCAAAGAAGATTCTCGTCATCGGAGGAGGAGACGGAGGAAGTGTTCGTGAAATCATCCGGCACAAAAGCGTGGAAAAGGTGGACTGGGTTGACATTGACGGCAGGGTCATCGAAATCTGCAAAGCCTATATGCCGGAATGGAATAGCACGGTCTGGGGCAGCCCGCTTGTAGAACAGAAAACAGAAGACGGACTAAAGCATATGAAGGAATCGCAGGGGGTGTATGACGTCATCATCGTAGATTGCTCCGACCCTGTGGGGCCAGGAGCGCTGCTTTTCACCTATGAGTTTTACAAAGACATTTTCGGTGCGCTGAAAGAGGATGGTTTATTTGTACAACAAACCGAATCTCCCTTTTATCATAGAGAATTGATCAAAAAAATTCAGCGGGATGTAAGGTCCATCTACCCGATCACCGGACTTTATACAGCAAACATTCCGACCTATCCCAGCGGGCTTCACTGCTTTACCATCGGCTCCAAGAAGTATGATCCGGCAAGTCCGGTTCGCTTCGCGGATTTTGAGACCCGTTGGTACACGGCAAAGACCCATGAAGCCAGTTTTGTCCTTTCACGGTTTGTAGAAGAACTAACAGAAGCAGAGCGCTAAACTGAGATTATTCTATCTGTCCATTACAGCGAAAACATGTTACAATGATTTAGGAAACGCTGATTAATTCCGTGAGCGGCTGATGAAAGGAAGGACTGTTAAAACAACGGCATGATTAAGGATAGGGTTAAGGATACAATTGTAAAAAACAATCTGATTGAACATGGTGAGCACATCGTGATCGGACTCTCCGGAGGCCCCGATTCGGTGTGCCTTTTTCATATCCTTCATTGCTTCCAGGAAGAATGGAATCTGGGAATCGATGCGGTTCATATTAACCACGGTCTCAGACCCGGTGCAGCGGAGGAGGATCAGCGGTACACGGAAGAACTCTGTAAATCTTACAATGTGCCGTGTCATACCTTCTTTTATGATGTGAAGAAGATTGCAGCGGAAACAGGCGCCTCCAGTGAAGACGCGGGAAGACAGGTGCGCTATCAGTCTTTTGCACGGGTGGCAGAGAAAATTTCATGCGAAACGGGAAGAAATATTAAAATCGCGGTGGCCCAGAACATGAATGATCAAGCGGAAACGGTTCTGATGAGAATTCTCCGCGGAACCGGTACGGAAGGACTCTGCGGGATTGAATACCTCAGAAATGACCCCAGTAGAGGAACCCTCATCCGGCCTTTATTAGATATCACGCGGGAGGAAATTGAAGCGTATTGCAGGGAACATAAGCTGAAGCCGCAGATCGATCTCACGAACCTTGAGCCGATTTACACAAGAAACAAGATCAGACTAGAGCTGCTGCCGTATTTGTGTGAGCAGTTCAATACCAATATCATTACTGCGTTAAACCGTCTTTCTGGGATTGCAAAGGAGGACAAGGCATATTTCAGCGGGAAGGTAAATGCTTTCATCGAAGCGCATGCTGAATTCGGAGAAAACTTTGTGAGGATATCACGGAACCTTCTGACGGAACTTGAGCCGGCCCTTCGGCATCGAGTTGTGAAGGGGTTGTTTGAGCGGATTGGTCTTGTAAGGGATATGGGCTCGGTTCATCTGGAACAGGCCGA
>JAQSXD010000087.1 GCA_029266295.1 Bacillota bacterium
GTTAGCGCATATATTATCGAATAGTATATTATGTAGTCCGTTTGGAATACATTCTTTGTTATATATCTTCTAGATATAAACTAACCTCCTGTCATATTTAAATCCTACGACAGGAGGTCTTTTCATGCAATGTCCGATTCTACTGGTGAAGTATAAGTGAAAATATTTTGCTGTAATTTAACTATTTTTCTTCTGCAACAGGATTATAGATTCCACATGCCTTAAGGAGATAAAAAAGATGCCCTTTGAACCTGGTGGGGCCTTGGCGGTAGGATTTATTTTTCCGAATGCCCATCTTCAAAGGCTACTCTTTCTTCTTCCGGAAATTATTCTTCGAGAATACTAATACTGTCTTTTTGACACCAAACTTTAATATTTTCATAGGTTTCCATATATGCTTTATCATTTATTCGCAAAGGCTCTTCTATATCAGCATCATTGTGAAATTTTATATCCGTTGCTTATCATCAAAAGTAGGGAAGCCTGTCCTAAAGAAGGGAAGGAGTTGCAACTTTTGGCAACCAGGCTATCATAGCGTTTTTAGAGCGCCTTAGATCCTACGGCTTTGCGTCCCTGCCTTTAGGCAGGTTTGCCCTTGACTCTATTCTGTTTTACCGACATGTTATTGCTGCTCAACGATGTGTTTAATGATAAATTACTTGTTTCCTCACCACTTTCAACTCTTTCGCATGATTAAAAATATCAAAGGAGGGCATTCTCTCCTCATAATGGTCAAATACTCCAATTACGCTTTACTGCTTACACATAACTCTCAATCAATCAAAATATATACAAAGACAGACAACGCAAGCGGTAGCGCAATGTTCCTTTTCAGAGATTGCGATAAACGCCGCTTACGATGCTGTTCCATTCATTGACTTTCTTTTGCTTGCTAATCTTTGAAACATTTTTGAAGCGTAATAACCAACACATACAAACAGTCCCATGATCGCCAAATAGTCAGCAAAAAACAGAATCAGCGGCTCATCAAAATCAAAGAATACAAATTGATTTTTAAGAAGCAGATAGGAACCAATCTCCCGATGCCTGAATGCATAAATCCCATAAGCGGTAATCAAAACAGCCACAGCACGCAGAATAATGGTGCGAATTCTGGAAGCCTCCGTGATACGGATAATTTTTCTTGCAACACCGATCAGCATGCTCCAATGAAGCCCCAGATGTACTGACATCAGAATAAAACCCCAATAGGAAGCAATCAGATGCATTGTTCTTGCCAGAGATGTGCCGCTGCTGCTTATAGGACGGAAAACAAATACATGTTTAGACATCATAATACCGCTAACCGGGAGACAGACCATGACTACACAAAGCAGCATGTCGATCACTGTGCCAAGGATGCGAGCCCCGGAATAGTGACCTTTCAAAAGGTTTTGATGCCATTTATGGTTTAAGATATGGTGGAGGATAAACAGGAGAACCATAGCAAGTCCCACCCATTCATGGGCGGCTTCTCCAACCAGTTCATAAGCCATGAGCACTGGCAGCATAGCAGTCATTGTAAAATCTATAATGATTTGAATTTTTTTTCTTGGTGTCATTTCAGAAACTCCTTTTCAGTTAAGAATTTTCTTTGTGAGACATATCACTTTTACCATCACATCGTAAAATTCTATAACAGCTAAATTCATGCACTAGGGCTACCTATATGTTTAGTAATTTGTCTCTGTATCGATTGCTGGATTTGAATTTTTTCGAATTGTTTTGATTAAAAGGATTGCCTATGAATAACTTATAAGTAAACAAATAGTCCGCCCACGATATTCCTATAAATTTCATAGATATCGTGGGCGGACTATTGTTAATCTGCCACGAAACCAGTCTACTGCACATCAACAAAAGCTGAAATAAAGTAAACTTTTTAAGGTCTAAACTGTGCCCAAGCTTTAGCAGACAAAATATTTTCTTAATCGACCTCTACAAAGGTAATAGTAAAGTTACCGTTCATCTGAGCAAGTGTTTCAAAGAACTCAGACCGAGGATCAGTTTACTTAGGCAAATCAAGTCCGGACAGCCAGTCCTTCACGCTGTCTGGAGAAAAATCATCCATGCTGGAATCTCTCGTTGTGAATCCATCCAGGACAGTGGCCCCAGACTCCAACTCCTTGATTGTATCAATGTTTTTGGAAAAACTGCTGCCACCGCTTGTGCAAAATGGAACTATCGTTTTTCCGGAGAGGTCATATTCATCTAAAAAGCTGTAGACAGCCATCGGCATGTCATACCACCAGTTAGGAAATCCAAGGAAAATGACATCATAGTTATCCAGCTTTTCCACATGAGAAGCTAAAGCCGGACGGGCTTTCTCATCATTTTCCTTTTTCCCTTGGTCAACAGTCTCGTCGTAATCTGCCGGGTATTTTTCCGATGTCTCGATTAGGAACAGATCTCCACCCACATTTTGCTGAATTAAGTTGGCGATATACTGTGTGTTACCTACCAATGTGCCGTCCTTTACCAGAAGACTTGCAGAAGAAATTGCATCCACATCATCTGGAAAATCCGTATTACCCAGACGGGTAAAATACGCAATCAGAATGTTTGAACCTTCCCCCTTGTTTTCAGATTCAGGACCTGCCGATGGTGCATCGGCTGAAGTCGTAGGGGATGGAGTCGTAGTAGCTGGAGTTTTATTTTGGGGCGTTTCTGATGAAGTATTATTGCTACATCCTACCAGAGAGATAATGAGCAACAATACACAAAAACTGAGTCGTATCTTTTTCATGGCAAATATTCCTTTCTTTTGCTTATTTATAAACTGATTTAGGCATCGAGTTAGTTCTATGTTTAGATTAGTGTAATTCCTAGAGGTGGCTCGAGGTCAATTCTTTTTAGAAAATATTTTTTATTCTTAGTAATTTAAGGATGAATAGATTGTAAAGCGACAATTTATGCTGAGTTATCATTGACATCGAGCGAGCTCTATGATAAAATTATTGCAAAATCTCGAGGTAACTCGAGGACGATGTTTTTTTGAGAAGGAGAAAGAAGTTATGACTTATGCTATTGGTGAAGTTGCTAAAATGTTGAATCTCACAATATATACCTTGCGATATTACGACAAGGAGGGACTGATGCCGTTTGTAGAACGTACCCCCAGCGGTACCCGTGTGTTCAAGGAATCCGATGTGGAAGCGCTGAAAATAATCGAGTGTCTGAAATCTTCCGGTATGCCCCTCAAAAACATCAGGTATTTCATAGAATGGTGTTCCCAGGGCGATTGCTCCTTGCAGCAGCGCTATGACATGTTCATTGAACGGAAGGCCGTTGTAGAGGCTCAAATGAACGAATTGAAAAAGACTTTGGAAATTATCGATTACAAATGCTGGTATTATAAGACCGCATTGGAAGCTGGAACAGAAAATGTTCATAAAACAAAGGATGCAGAAGATTGCGCTCAACAACAGGTACATTCCATGCAAGACAGGCAGTGACCTAAATACAGTGACTCTCTTTGCAACAATAATGAGATTGCGATTGAACTTATGATGCAAACTCTCACGCGGAGGAGTCGGAATGCATAGCACTAATATGAAAAAGGCACGCAGGACAAAAAAATTCCTGTGTGCTTTTTTTGATTCCTAACTCAGTTTATTTAACTACAAACAGCTCATAGTCCCGAGTACCCAAACCGATTTTCTCCGCATGCTCCAAACAGGTACGCCATTCGGACTCGGGTGAAGAGTTGGTGAAGTGGTCATGATGTTCAACAAAACTCGGCTTTGCCATGTTATCGGACAGTTGGCTGCTTGGAAGTGGTGTGGCCTTCAGACAGGCATCTACACAAGCCTGGTCCAGTGCCAGGGGATCAAAGGATGCAAACATACCTAAATTAGGTAGAATAGGTACGTCATTTTCTCCGTGACAATCACAGTTGGGAGACACATCCACCACCAAGGAAATATGGAAGCATGGACGGCCATCCACCACCGCCTTGGTATATTCCGCCATACGACAGTTCAGCAGTTCGTTGGCCGCGTAATTGTCGAAGGAGATGGCATCGAAATTGCACGAACCCAGGCAGCGGCCGCAGCCCACGCAATTCTCCTGATTAACCGTCATCTTTTTACTGGCAGCGTCAAACACCAAAGCGCTGTTGGCACACTCTCTCAGACATCTGCGGCAGCCCCGGCACAAATCCTGATCAATATGCGGCTTTCCGCTGCTGTGCTGATCCGTTTTTCCGGCTCGGGAGCCGCAGCCCATACCTATATTTTTAATAGCTCCGCCAAAGCCTGTCATCTCATGTCCTTTAAAATGGGTCAGGCTGATGAACACGTCTGCATCCATGACAGCCCGGCCGATTCGGGCTTCCTTCACATATTCGCCTCCCACTACAGGTACTGCGATATCGTCGGTACCTTTCAACCCGTCGCCAATCAGAATAGGACATCCCACAGACAGCGGTGTAAATCCATTTTCCCATGCGCATTCCAAATGCTCCAGGGCGTTTTTCCTGCTACCGGGGTACATGGTGTTGCAGTCGGTCAAAAAAGGCTTGCCACCCAGCTCCTTTACCACGTCAGCCACGGCCCTGGCATAATTGGGGCGAAGGTAGCTGATGTTACCCAGCTCGCCAAAATGCAGCTTGATGGCAGCAAACTTGCCATCCATATCGATCTGCCCGATACCGGCTGTTTTGATTAGTATCTTAAGCTTGGCCGGCAGCCCATCTCCGAAAGCCACCGTGCGAAAATCAGTAAAATAAACCTTTGCTTTTTCCATTTTTTATTCACTCCTGTTTTGAAATCGATGTCTCTTTTTTTCCACATTAAGCCTCTCTGATATATGAAAAGTAAGAGGGTTTTCTCGCATAAATGCTTTTATTTCAATAGTTCTTTTGCAGGGCGATGCATATAGACTCTAAGTAAAATCGTGATTATGCTTAATGCCAAAAATAGCAAGCCCCCGAATACGACATATTGTATCCCTATTCCTGATATAAAAAATCCACATACACTTGTGCCAATTGTTGTTCCTAAGTTTGCGGATGTTAAAAATAACCCATTAGCGAAATCAGGAGCCTCCGGAGCTGCGGACGCAATCCAGAATTGATTAATTATACCTCCTGCACCGGCTAATATTCCCCAAGTTAATATTATGAGAACCATCGGCAACGGGAACTGACCCATTATGAAAAATATTAAGTAAATGGCTCCCAGTACCAAGGGAAAAGATGCTACAAATCTGATAGCATTTTTAGTAAGCAACTTCCCTCCGATAATATTCCCAATGATATTGGCTGCACTGTATATGAGCAGCATTAAGCTAATCATTTTCTCAGGAATAACAGTAACGGTTTCAAGATACTCAGCAAGGTAACTATAAACCCCAAATACCGCTCCATTTAATAAAATAACAGCGGCAATGGAAAGCCAGATAACTGATTTTTTTAATACACCCAATTGCGTTCCGTAAGAAGCTCTTTCATGAACAGGCATCGATGGTACAAATACAACGGTAGCCATGAAAGCTATTGCGCTCACAACAGCAAAGAACACCATCGCCAATCTTAATGAAGTTGCACCCGCAATAAAACTCGAGATCGGTACACCAAGTACCATGCCTGCAGATACTCCAATCATTACCTTTGAAACAGCCTTTGGAGCTTCTTCCTTGCTCACAGAGGCAGAGGCTGCCGTAAAAGCCAATGAGCAATAGATTGGATGGAAAAAAGCCGGAATCACACGAACAATTAATAAAACAGTAAAGCTTGATACAAACACCGAAATTATGTTAGCTAGAAGAAAAGTACCAAGAACAAGTAACATTACCTTCTTTCGATTTATACCTGAGAATAGCAATGGCATAATTGGACCGGATATAGCAACAGCAAGTGCAAATAGACTTACCAGCAGCCCAGCTTTGGATATACTGATATGAAAATTATCAGCTATTAAGGGCAATATGCCAATAACACCCATTTCAGTATTGATGATGGCAAAAACTCCTACAATTAATATAGAAATTAATAAATTATTTTGTTTCTTCACAAAATGCTCCTCTCTCCTTTCACATCATTGAAATACAAAGCTCAGTCGTCAAGTGACCATGTAATCTGTACATTGCCTGAACCAAGAGCAGAATCTAGCTTTGACGGATCTTCCACCTTTCCCAGCGGTACATAACCGCCGTAAGAATTGGAGTAGGTTTTATAAAAAAGCACTAGAGAGTTTCCTGACCAGCACATAATGTCTCCGGCATGAATGGTTGCAGGGCTCTCCGTGGATTCAGCAAGAAGATTCTCCGACAGATGGTAATACTTCTCCTGCCCATTCAGTTCATTCATCTGGAGTTTCAGAGGAAATTGTGCGACTAGCGCCTGCGTCGTTTCGTTGTCATTTAAACTTGCTTTAAATGTAGTGCTGCCTATAGCAATATTGATGGAAATCATTCCGTCATCCTCCGTATCGTCATCTCCTGTTTCAGTCGGTGCGCTTTGAGTTGGTGGTGCAGTCGGTCTCGTTGTTAGAGCAGGTGTACTTTCCGTAGGTGATGCAGTCGGTCTCGTTGTTGGAGCCGGTGTGCTTTCCGTAGGTGATGCAGCCGGTCTCGTTGTTGGAGCCGGTGCGCTTTCCGTAGGTGACGCGGATGGCCGCGTTGTTGGAGTCGGTGCACTTTCCGTAGGTGACACGGATGGCTTCTCTGTTACTTCTATAGTTTCATTACCCGATGAGGGAATGTCCGATGGGCTGCCTTCCTTGCTCTCCGTGGGTACAGGTGTATTTGTACTTTCCGCACTTTCGCTGGGAGAAGCAGTTTCGGAATTTTGTTCATTACGTGTTGAATTACAGGCCGCCAATGCAAATATAAGCCAAAAGCAAAGCAGCAAGCATAAGATTTTTCGCATATTTTGCCTCCTTTCAAAAAAGTATACGCCCATGCTAACCGGACACGGTTATGTCATGGGCGGGAGATACCGCTTATTCCGCCAGTTCAATCAGCACATCATAGCTGCCAGAAAGTTCACTGATTACCGACAATTTGCTATCAATTTTTCCGATGTTCACCTGATAACCATATTGTTCGGATTTCTCTTCATCTTCAAAAAGAATGGTAAAATAATTCGCGTCGGTGGCAAAGTCAATGTCACCATTGAGCCAGCCGTAATGCACCTCTTCCTCCTTGTACTCCAGCGGATCGTCCATTACGCCGCAGAAATCGTGAGAAAAGCGGCTTACATGCATGGTATAAGGCAGCTTGGAAATTAAATCCTGTGCCGTAATGCTGTCGTTCAGTGTGCCAGGAATCACCACATCACCGAAATGCATATTAATTTTTGTGCCGCCCTCCAGGACACGAGTGGCTATAGTGGGGGCATCTGTCTGCATCTGGGCATCATCAGATGCCACACGCTTCTGATTCCCGTCAGCATTTGTCGCGCCCTCAGAAGGGACAGCGGTTTCCTCATTTCCTGCTGTTGCGCTTTCTGTCGGGGGCGGGCTGCTGGTCTGTGACTGTGGGGTATCGGTGGCAGCTCCATTTCCGTTACTGCAGGCAGCAAGCGAGAATATCATCATTACTGCGAGGGATAACGCAAAAAGTTTTTTCATAATAATTCTTTCCTTTCTTTTCGTTACTCAATGATTTCTATGGTTACTTCAAAATCGGCATCCTGTTCTGATAAGGCGTCCAACCCGGATTCTATATGACCCATCGGGATCAAACCGTCAGCATAGGAAGCGTCGTGATAATAGATAGCCAAATTTCCCCACGGGCCATAACAGGCTACATCTCCAACAGCAGGGTCATAGCCGGACGATGCGCCTTCACGGGATAAATTCTCTGGAAAATAAACGATTTTTTCAGAGCCGCCAAAATCTTCAGCTGTTAAGGTTACCGGGAGCTGTTCAATCAGGCTCTGTGTTGTAGGATTATCTTCAAGAACCGCAATTGCCTCTCCGCCATCAAATGTCAGCCGGATTCGGATTTCGCCGCTGCCAGACTCCGATGTTTGGCTTTCATCAGTCGTTTGCGGCTTGCTGCCTTCGTCCGGTGCGCTGCTTTCCTTCGATTCAAAGGATTGAGAAGGGGCAGCGGATGGGGATGGGTTTGTTGTATCAGGTGCTTTGTTGTTCCCACAGGCGGCTAAGGCAAACATACAACCCATTGCAATCAGCAGAACAATCCATTTTTTTGCACTTCGCATTAGAGAACCTCCTTTCAAGTAGATATATTGATCGTTATTGCGTAAACTCAGATCAAGCTTTTTCTTAGGACATCAAAACAATACAGTCAGATATCGGCTGCTTATCTGTATGATTTTTCAAAAGCTTTCACACAATCCTCATGACTCATTTCACAGGGATTGGCTGCAAAAAGACCGCCCATTGTCTCGCGGGCATTTCTCGCCAGTGTATCAAATTCAGAAGGCAGGATACCGTAATCTGACATCTTTAAGCCAGCTACACCTCAAGCTTCCTGAAGTTTTACCAACATGGTGATAAAATCCTCCGGTTTTTGTGCATCCTGCATTCCCAATGCCTGTGCCATACGGATAAAGCGGTCATCGCAGGCATGCTTTTCAATAAAGAATTCATAAAATGCCTTGGATATCATAATCAAACCGGCTCCGTGAGGCAAATCCGGATGGTAAGCGGACATTGCATGTTCCAGGGAATGTTCGGCAGTGGTCACACTGACGGTCATTACCACCCCTGAAAGGGTATTGGCAAAAGCCATACCCTCACGGGCTTCCACATCATTTCCGTCTTTTACTGTTCTTACCAGGTATTTTCCTACATTCTCAATTGCGGTCAATGCATACATATCACTCATCACGCTGTGAAAAGAAGAAATATAGCTTTCCGTACTATGAAACAGTGCATCAAAGCCCTGATAAGCGGTAAATCTCGGCGGAACTGACTTCATCAAATCCGGGTCCACTACGGCAATCACCGGAAACAGTGAATCATAACCGCCGCAACCGATTTTTTCGTTCGTTTCTTCATTCGTTACCACACCCCACTGGTCTACCTCACTTCCTGTTCCGGCAGTTGTAGTAATACAGATTAAGGGTAGAGGCTGGTTCTTAAGTGGCAGATTTTTGCCTGTTCCGCCGTTTACATAGTCCCATAAATCTCCATCATTTGTTGCCATCATCGCAATTGCCTTGCTGGCATCCATTACGCTTCCGCCGCCAAGTGCCACAATGAAATCACAGCCATTCTTCCGTGCGGCCTCTGCACCTTTCATAATGGTTGTTTTCACAGGATTCGCCTGAATCCGGTCATAGATAACCGACTCAACTCCTGCTAGCTTTAATTGTTCCTCACATCTCGCAAGGGAACCATTTTCCCTTACTGATTTTCCGTTTGATATAATCAGCAATGCTTTCTTTCCCGGCATCTTCTGGATATTCAAATTATTAAGCTGTCCTGCTCCAAATAAAATTCTTGTTGGTACATACATTTGAAAACTCATAATCATTTCTCCTTTCAAATTTACCTGAATTGTTGTCAGTTTAAAGCTGCCTTTATCTGTTCTGCTTCTGCATGTTCCTTCGATACTTAATCATGCCTGTTGTGATCGTTTATGAACCGCTTCGGTTCCAGCCTCAATCGCTGTTTCATAATACCAAATCTTATGGTTGATCGTTTCCATTACCTTATTCAGTACCTCAATCTGCAACCCGGCAGCTTCTTTTCTTTCATAAAAAAACTGCAGCCGTTCCTCCAGCGTACTGTCGCCCGCTTCACACAATTGCATGTACTTCCTTATTTCCTTGATTGGCATTCCTGAATTTTTCATACAAGTGATGATATCCAATCTTTCCATATCATCCTCTTTGAAAATGCGGATACCGCTTGGCTTTTTATCTATAAAAGGAAGAAGTCCCTCTCTATCGTAATAACGCAAGGTCGGTACCGTGATTCCCATCTTTTTTGCAGCCTGTTTGATTGTATACGTCACAGTGACCTCCTTTCCTCCGTGGATGCTTTACCTTACCAACAACTCAAGCATAAGGGGTAAAGCTAACTCTATGTCAATACCTAAATTAGAAATATTTTTATTTTAGATAGAAATTAAAAAGGTTCTTAACCTTAAGTTAAATTAATGGTTTATAGTCAATACACCGGTAGATTAATGTTTGAAAGGAGCCAAATAACAGAAAGTCCTCACAAGAATGGCATTTACACTTTTTCAGAGACACATCACAGCATGGGCGATAGGGATAACTAAAACACTTATATTCTATTTATTCTTTTCTTCTTTTCTGTAAACTCTTTCATACAATTCAATTCCTTTTTTCAGGCGCTGCATTCCCTCTTCCAAACGCTCTCTCGGACATGCTATATTCATCCTGACAAAGCTCATACCATTTTCCCCGTAGGCGCTACCAGCGGAAAGATACAGGCCGGTTTCCTTACGGATAAACTGGCACAGCCAGGTTGCATCCTCTGTAACTCGACGGCAGTCTATCCACATTAAATAGGTTGCATGGGAAGGAACCAGGTATAATTCAGGCAGTTCCGATTCTATAAATTTCTTGACTGCCTGTTTATTACCCTCCAGATAAAGCCGCAGCTCATTAAGCCAGGTTTCTCCGAAAGTAAAGGCAGCAATCGCCGCTTCAACGGCAAAGGCATTCGGCTCAGCCACCTCATCTGTGTT
>JAQSXD010000088.1 GCA_029266295.1 Bacillota bacterium
ATCATGAGTCACAAAAACCAACGTGGTTTTTCTTTTCTTCTGCTCTCGCAAAATCAGCGTCTGAAGTTCTTCCTTTGTCATAGCATCAAGGGCTGAGGTTGGCTCGTCCATCAAAAGCAAATCCGGACTAGTGATCAGTGTTCTCGCCAGTGCCGTCCGCTGTCGCTCTCCCCCGCTGAGTTCATGTGGATATTTTTTGATATGGCGCTCCAGCTTCAGCTCCCGTATTAATTCCATTACGAGGGAATGGGGTTCTTGTTCCTTTCCCGCAATTTTCAGTGGCATCGAAACTGCCTCATATACCGTCTGCCAGGGAAACAGGCCCAAATCCTGAAACAAAAACCCAGTATTCTTTCGCGGTCCGCTGATTTCAGAAGCGCCGACGGTAATCATGCCGCTTGTCGGTTTCAAAAAACCAGCAAGCAGATTCAAAAACGTACTCTTTCCTGTACCAGATTTTCCAATGAGAGCATAGGAATTTCCCTGCTTAAGCGTAAGGCTGACTTCTTTCAAAACGGCCTGCGTCCCATATGCGAAGGCGACCCGGTCAAATACAATATCGATCGTTTCCATGTTCAATACAGGTTATCCCCTTTCTGAATCCTTTTCTTTCTGTTCTTTGATCCGCCTGCGGATTCGTGTCATCAAGAACTCAGCTGAATTTGTGATCAAGAGTCCCATCAATATAGTCGCACAGCCGAACCATTGCGCCTTAGTGAGCGCTTCGCCCAAAACCAGTCGGGCGGTAATCAAACCGGTAACCGGAACCATCAGTGACAGCGGAGCAACTTTAGCCGCCGGATATTTTGCAAGCAAGGTGCTCCAAAAGTAGTAACCAAATAGCGTGGCGCAAAATGCCAAATAAAAAATCGAGAAGATTGATATCCCGCTGAGATGAAGTACCGCATTCAGTAATGTACCCGGAGAGTCTAGCAGCAGCGCAAACCCAAGGATCGGAATCGGCGGCACAAAGCTTGACCAGACCACCAAGCTAAGCATATCCAATTTTTCGCCTCTGGATACACACTGTTGATCTGCAAACCTCACAATGATGTTCGAAAGCCCCCAAAATGCTGCAGCAAGGATGGTCAATAGAAACGAAACCTTAGGAATTGCTGCAAATGTTCCTCCGCCTCCTCCATTTCCGCCTATGAGAAAAAGACCTAAAGCAGCTACAGCAAGACCAAGCATCTGACTTCCTTTTACCGATTCCTTTAATAGAATCGCTGCGAAAAAAAGCGTAAAGAACACTTGTGACTGCAGAACGACAGAGGCAACCCCTGCCGGCATCCCTTTACTCATTGCAAAGAAAAGACAAGCAAATTGTCCGACGCCCACCGTCATTCCATATGCAGCGATCGTATGCCAGCGCAGCGGCGGAGGCTTTACAAAAAAGACTGCAGGCAATGCGGCAAGAATATATCGTAAAGCAACCAGCAACATTGGTGGTACACCTGAAAGACCAAGCTTAATCACAGTAAAGTTTGCACCCCACAGGGTAACAACGGATAAAGCCAACCCCAAATCACGTTTCGTCATATTCACAACATCCTTACATATTTCAATCGTTTTTAATTCACTGATTTTCTTTATCGCTTATTTTAGCATATTTTTTGAAATTTCTCCAGTATTGCATTTCAGACATTGCTTTCAGCCAAGGGTAGATTTCCCTGAAGATTCTCTATTTCTGCATACTCTCCCTTTCAAAAAAAAGAATAAGACGCAAGAACCCATCGCTCTCACGTCTTTTTCTTGGTCGCCGCTGATTGAATGACAGGCGTGCGCCTGAACGAATCAACGGTTCCCTTGTTTGTTTCATTTAAGGAAATAGCCTGGAAATGCTATATCTGGCATACTTTACGTGGATTCAGAATGTTTTTCGGATCGAACGCTTTCTTGATTCCTCTCATAATCTCAACGGCAGCTGGGTCCATGGATTCCATGAGATATGACTTTTTGGCATAGCCGATGCCGTGTTCACCGGACACCTGACCGCTCAGCGCTCTTGCCTTGCCATAGATCCGATCCATGGCATCTTTCATCTTTTCCTCCCACTCTTCTTCGCTCAGGTCATCCTTCAGGATATATGCATGAAGATTTCCGTCTCCTGCATGACCAAAGCTCTTAATACGA
The DNA here is from genome assembly GCA_029266295.1 of Bacillota bacterium. GTDB lineage: Bacteria > Bacillota > Clostridia > Peptostreptococcales > Anaerovoracaceae > Anoxybacterium. The sequence goes on from JAQSXD010000088.1 coordinate 2,134, forward strand.
ATGTTGACTTCTTTATATAAACCATGAATGTATTCTACCATTTCATTGACGGAACTTCTGGGAACGACCACATCCACTTCGTCCATGTAAGTTGTGGAACCCTTGATTGCTTCCAAAAATGCGCCTCTTGCTTTCCAGATGGATTCCTCTCGTTCGTTTGTATCGGAGATCAAAATATCGATGGCACCCTGCTCTAAGCAAATCTGCGCTACAGTTTCATAATCTTTTTCAATATCCTCAGTGGAATTTCCATCAAATTTCAGCAGAAGATACGCATCTGCACTGTTGTCTGGGAACTTTTTTCCCAGATATTTTTCTGCATCCAAAATGACTTCTCGCTGCATGAACTCAATGGCGGTGGGTATGGTTTTAGACTTTATGATGAATGGTACGGTTCTGATTGCCTGTTCGAGTGTGGGAAACGGAATCAGAAGGCTGATGGCTTTTTTCGGCAAAGGCAGCAGCTTTAAGGTTGCTTTTGTAATGATGCCAAGGGTTCCCTCTGATCCTACCATTAAGTCCTTCAGCGCATATCCCGTGCTGTTTTTTACCACTTTTCCGCCGAATTCCACAACGGTTCCGTCGGGGAGTACCACTTCAAGACCACGGACATAATCTCTGGTAACGCCATATTTAACTGCTCTCATCCCTCCGGCATTGGTACTGATATTCCCGCCGATGGTGGCTGACTTTTCTCCAGGATCGGGAGGATAGAAAAAGTCTCTGTCCTGTACGTAAGCCGCGAGTTCCATCAGCAGCACACCAGGCTCAACGGTGATTGTAAGGTTGTCTTCGTCCAGCTCCAGCACGTTGTTCATCAAGGTGGTATCCAGCATAATGCCATTTTCCATTGCTACAGATGCCCCAACCAATCCGGTGCCGGATCCCCTGGGCGTAACGGGAATGATATGTTCATATGCATATTTCATGATAGCAGCAACTTCTTCTGTCGTTTTTACCATTACAACGACGTCCGGAAAACTGGCGGTGTCGCTCAATTCGTCATGGCTGTATTCTTCATTAATTTCCTCACCAAAAAGAATCCGCTCATTTTCATTTATCATTCCTTGAATTGCTTTTAAGTCTTCCTGATCAAATTTTTTGTAGCTCATATGTTCCTCCATTCCTGCTAATTTGCAGCTCTAAAACCGGATGCAGCATCGGATTTGTTCTCTTTGATCCGGCTGATCAAATCCGGTATGATTTCGTAAAGATCGCCTACCATACAATAATGTGCTGTTTTAAAGATCGGCGCGTTTTCATCCTGATTGATGGCGATGATCTGCTCGGAGTTGTTCATGCCTGCCGCAAACTGAACCGAACCGGAAACGCCGCAGGTGATAATCAGCTTGGGTCTTACCGTTCGTCCGCTTAAGCCCACCTGGCGTTTGGAATCTAACCAGCCAGCTTCCATCACCGGCCTGGTGCATGCGATCTGACCACCCAGTAAATCGGCGAGTTCCTCCAGCAGAGACAAATCTTCTTCTTTCTTAATCCCGCGTCCTGCAACCACTAGAACCTCTGCCGCTTCAATAAACTGCTCTTTTTCTTTTGCAATGATATCAAGTACGTTGACTCTGCTGGTTAGTTCTTTTGTGTCCACACTGCATTCAATAATTTCTCCCCTTGCTTCCGCATTTCGATCGGGAGCATTCATGACCTTGTAGCGTACTGTGGCCAGCTGTGGTCTGTGATTCGGTGTCAAAATCTGTGCCATAATATTTCCGCCAAAAGCAGGTCTGATCTGTACAAGGTCGGTAGTTTCATTGATATCCAAAATGGTACAGTCTGCGGTCAACCCTGTCTTTAATTTGGCAGCGGCTCTCGCAGCAAGCTGTCTGCCCACTGGTGTAGCACCCATGAGAATAACCGCCGGTTTAATGTTTTGAACAAAGTCTTCTAAAACTTTTGTGTAGGGCTCCATACGGAAACGATCCAGTTCTTCCTGATCGTATACAAATACCTTATCCACTCCATAATGAAGCAGTTCTGTACATTGTGATCCGATATGCTGCCCCATCATAATCGCGTAAACCGATTGATTGACTTTATCTGCAAGTTCTCTCGCTTTTCCAAGCAGTTCATAAGTAACGGGATGAATTGCTCCGTCAATATGATCGACGTACACCGCAATTCCCTTCCATTGATCCTTGTCTACTGATACAGCAGCTTCTTCGACATATATGACAGCCCCCTGAGGGCCATTTTTCACACATAAGTTACACATCTTACATGCAGCATTGATCTGAAGCTGATTGTCCTTTTCTTCCAGCGCACCGAAAGGACAGATACTGATTAGCTCCTGAATATTTCCGACTTTATCTCGATTTATGATTAACTTACCCATCGTTGGCTCCTCCTTATTAAGCGAATTTTAGTTCCTTCAGTTTGTTCAGCAGCTTGGTGGTCAGCTCATTGCCGTCTCCGGTCCAAACTTCCCTATGGTTATTCACCTCTGGAGGAAAGATTTTCTGCACTTGCGTTGGAGATCCGGAAAGTCCATAGTGCTTCTCGTCCTGATCCTCCAAATCTGCTAATGTGATCACTCTGATTTCCCGGTCTTTCGTTTCCTGCTTTTTCACATAGGAAGGCAATCTGGGGATATAAATGTCTTTATCCACTGCAAGCAAGCATGGATATTGAATCTCAGCGACTTCCAAGTCATGGGTCATATCCATTTCAACGACCATGGAAGCTGATTTTAATTCCACGATTTTTGAGACATTGGATAGACTGGGAATATCAAGCCACTCTGCCACTTCCGGCCCTACTTGCGCAGTATCACCGTCTGTCGTCTGTTTTCCGCATAAGATCAGATCAAACGTACCGGTCTTTTTAATTCCCTGAGAGATGGTATAGCTGGTTGCCAAAACATCTGCTCCCCCAAATTTTCTGTCGGAGATTAAAACGCCATGATCTACCCCCATAGCGAAGGCCTCCCGAATGACTCCCGCAGCCTGATTTGGCCCCATGGTCATAACGGTAATGGCGCCTCCCAATTGCTCTTTGATTCTGAGCGCAGTCTCAATGGCATATAAATCATAAGGGTTCATTTTGGATTCCACGCCGTTTCTTTTCAGAACGCCGGTTACTGGATCTACCTCAACCTTATTGCTGTCGGGCACCTGTTTGATGCATACTAAAATGTTCATATTGAACTCCTCTCCTCCATTCATATCGTATTATTTCTTATCTTTCATTTGATTGATGATCGATGTGTTGTTTTACAGGAAAAATCTCGATCCAATAAAGGTCAGAACTCCGACTGAAAGGACAAATATAACGAAATATTTTATGGTTCCTCTCAGAAGTTCGTTTTCTTTTCCCTCTAATTTTACTGCTGCAACGGCAACGGCGATGCTCTGTGGTGAGATCATCTTAGCCATAACTGCGCCTGCGGTGTTGGAGGCAGTAATCCATGCCTGATTCAATCCCAGCGCCATAGAGGTCTCAAATTGAAGCCCTCCAAATAATACGCTGGCTGAAGTGCCGCTTCCCGTTACGAAGGTACCAATGGAACCTAAAAACGGTGCGAACAACGGATAGAAAACACCGGTGTATACAAACACCTCAGAAATAGAAGCGATCATGCCGCTGTAACCCATCAGTTTTGCGGTAGCCATAATAGCAATGATGGTGATCACGGTTTTCATCATTTGCCGGATGGTATTTATAAGGACGGTAATCAGTTCACCAAATCGCATTCCTTGTATTGTCCCACCGATAAAGGCCGCAAGTAAAATCCACAAAACAGGCGTACCCAGCCAGGAAAACGTATAGGGCGTGCCGCCTGCACCGGTATAAATATCAACACTTGTTTTCACGGTTGCAAGGAGTGCATTGAGCGGTGCGATTAATTTTGAAGTTCCAAGAAGAAAAAAGAAGATCAGGATAAAAGGACTCCAAGCGATCAAAGCGTCTTTTCTTGATACGGGTTCCGCTTTTTTCCCTTCCAGCAGATACTCCGGCGCAACCTCTCCCTTGTAAAGGAGTTTTGCTGCTAGTACGGTAGCTGCCATAGAACATACAGACCCGATTACGACAGCAAGCTCCGCTCCAAGATATCTTGCCACAAGATATTCTGGAATTAAGAATGCGAGTCCTGAGATTAACGTGATCAGGAAAATACCCTTGAATGGATTTTTTGATTTGCCTGTTTTCAATTTTCCTGTTAAAGAGACTAAAATAAATGGGGTAATTACAATGAAGATTGACAAGAGCATTACTGTATTTGTTGACAGTTCAATCACACTCAGCCCAGTAATTTTAGACAATGTTGTGGTTGGAATACCGATTGATCCAAAAGCTGTCGGGGTTGCGTTTGCAATCAGACAGACAATCGCCGCGAATACAGGATTAAATCCAAGTCCCCATAACATGCTTGCGGGGATGGCTACTGCAGTACCGAAGCCTGCCATTCCTTCCATGAAGCCTCCAAAGCCCCATGCGATGATCAGTACCAATATTCGTTTGTCCATGGTCACATTGCCTAGCATTTTCTTAATGGTTTCCATTTTGCCCGTGGCAACACAGACATTGTAAGTAAAGATGGCCGCGATAATAACAGTGACGATGGGCCAAAGTGCAAGGGCAGCCCCTTCTGTAACAGCACGTAGACTGTCAGCAATGGGCATTTTCCATACGAAGACGGCAAGTGCGTATGCGATTGCCAGAGCGATGGAACAAGCTTTAAATCCAGGAGTTTTTAAAGCGGTCAGAGCGATAATAAGCCAAATAATCGGTAATAAAGCCAAAATAAATTCTAAAATCATTTTCACACCTTCTCCATTCTGCCTGTCATTTGAGAATCAAGAACAAAGTTACGCGTTTCACCTTTGCTCCCTTGAAAGAATAGGGTTTTAATTGGTACTACCAATTTTTAGCTTCTAAAAAATGGTGTTGTAAAACAGTTTGCTTTACGACACCGATTCCTTGTCAAAACAATCCAAATTGGTAGTACCACTTTGTGGCTTTATTATATTTTCATGAAACGTTCCTGTCAACAATAGTCTTTTTTTTAACACAATACTTTCTGTTAATTCCTTCTCAATCTTTATTTTTCAACGCTTCATTCTCATCACGATTCAATTTTAAATCGATTACTCCGAAATGTTTGTTAATAGATTCATAAGCCAGATTTTTATCCCGTTCAATCAAGCTTTCAACCATTCCGATGTGTGCTTCTTTCAAAATCTCTCTGGTATCTTCCTGGCTCAGGATTTCCCTTCTCAGATCGACAATAAACTTATCCAGAACTTCAGACAAGGCTTGCAGAATATTGATGATCAATGTATTTTTCGATGCCAGGGCAATATTGTAGTGCATCCTCTTATCCAGAATAACATTATTTTCTTCTGTTTCTTGTTCCAATTGGGATATAATTTGCCTGAGGATTTGAATTTCTTCCTCTGTGATATTGTCAATCGCGAGCATGATGGCCTCCAACTCAAGTGCTCTTCTCAGCTGGCTGATCTGCTTATAATTGATTTGGTTGAGCAGGAACATCATGGACAAGGATTCCACTAGATTGTTTTCAAAATTCCCTGTTAAAAAATTACCAGCCCCCTGTTGGCTGGAAATAACTCCCATGATATCCAGGGTACGTATGGCTTCTCTTACGGAATTACGGCTTACCCCCAGCATTTCTGAAAGATCTCGCTCCGCCGGCAGCTTTCCGCCGATGCAAAGTTTCTCATCACGGATCAGACTTTTTATATAATTAATTACCTTCATATATGATTTTTCATTAGAATAGTTGTCTCCCATACTTCCTCCGCTGCAGCCTGAGTTTCCTTCTTCCTATATGTTGCATTACCCTTATTATCACATTATTGAAAGATTAATTCAAGTTGAAGTTGAGCTGTCGTTGAAGGAATAACCGCATCGATGCCACGACAAAATGCTGCATCCAAAGCAGATGCAGCATTAAATCTTGATTCCTTTTCTATATTTATTTATCCTACATTCTCTAATTTTTTATTTCTTTCATTCCTGAAATCGTAAATATCTACTCGTTGAAGTTTGCCTCAGCCAGTGCCAGAATGGCAGCGACAGCATCCTCCTCGTCCGTACCCTCTGCAGTCAGAGTAATCTCAGTTCCTTTAGAGATGCCCAGTGCCAATACAGCCAGAATTGATTTTGCATTTACCTTCTTTGCATCCTTCTGTATAAAAAGCTCCGATTTGAATTTTGATGCGGTAGACACAAATACAGATGCAGGTCTGGCATGAAGTCCCGTTTGATTTGTTATTGTGATGACTTTTGATATCATATTCTTATCCTCCTAAAGAAGATCTCTGCGGATCTCATTCAATTTATTTCTCGAAAATTCCAGCACTTCTTCCGGTGTCGCAAGCTCCAGTGCTTGGTTTGCAATTTCCTCTGCCTGTTTCAAAGTAACAGTTCTAACGATATTTTTTATGTTAGGGATCGCTGCCGCACTCATACTGAATTCGTCTAAACCCAATCCCAGCAGGACGATACAAGCCTCTTCCGTACCTGCCATCTCACCACACATACCGGTGAATTTCCCATGCTTATGAGATGCATCAATTACATTCTTGATCAGCCTGAGAATTCCCGGGTGGAGCGGCTGGTATAGCCCGGCTACTTTGGGGTTCATCCTGTCAACTGCCAATGCATACTGGCATAGATCGTTGGTTCCGATACTAAAGAAGTCCACCTCTTTTGCAATGGCATCTGCAGTCATTGCAGCCGATGGTATCTCAACCATAATGCCCACTCGTATGGATTCATCAAAAGGAATTTGTTCCTTCCTTAGTTCTTCCTTTGTTTCTTCAAGAACATTTTTGGCTTCCCGTACCTCACCAACACCTGAAATCATGGGGAACATGATGAAAATATTCCCATGACCGCTCGCTCTTAAGATTGCTCTAAGCTGTGTTTTAAAGATATCACGCCGTTCCAGGCAAATTCTGATCGCTCTCCATCCAAGGAACGGATTCAACTCCTCCGGGATGGGAAGATAAGGAAGCTTTTTGTCTCCGCCAATATCCAGCGTTCTGACAATCAGCGGCTTTCCCTGAAGAAGTTCTGCCGCCTTGCGGTATTGCTCATATTGCTCGTCTTCAGTTGGTAGCGTATGATGATTCATATATAAGAATTCTGTTCGAAAAAGGCCTACACCGTCTGCACCGTTGGCCTCACCGTGTTTAATATCATCGGGCATTCCAATATTGCAGGAAATCTCTACTCTTTTTCCATCCAGTGTGACTGCGGGGAGTGAGGCGGTTTTTGCAAGCTCTTTTCTTCGTGCCTGTAATTCACTGATTCTTCTGTTATAGTCCTCTTTTTGTTGCTTATCTGGATTAACGATCAGTTTGCCTTCAATACCGTCGATGATTAAATCATCGCCGTCTTTTATCTCGCTGCTGATATGTCCAAGGCCAAGCACCGCCGGAATCCCCAGACTTCTTGCCATAATCGCAGTATGAGAGGTGCTGCCTCCTACATCAGTGGTGAAACCCAGAACGTATTCCTTGTTCATCATCGCAGTATCTGATGGCGTTAAGTCATGGGCAACAATGATCACCGGGCTGCCAATCGAGAATAAATCCCAGGAGGAAATCCCTAGGATATTCCTCGTTAGCCGACTGCTTACGTCTTTGATATCCGCAGCTCTTTCCCTCATATAATCATCTTCGATCTGTTCAAAGATCGTCAGATAATTCTCAGTAACCTTTTTTACAGCATATGCCGCACTGAATGAGTTTGTGGTGATCTCGTCCCTGACCGCTTCGATGAATTCAGGATCTTCCAGCATCATCCGGTGCGCTTCGAAGATCTGTGCCTTACTCTCATCCAGTTCTTTTTCTACTTTTTCTTTCAGACGAATCAGTTGTACCCTGCTCAGTTCGATTCCCTCACTAAGCTTATCGAGCTCCGTCTCTATAGCATCTGACGCCACTGCTATCGTATCAATTTCTGTTTGGCTATTTTTAATAATATATGCCTTACCCGCCGCAATCCCTTCGGATCCGGCAATACCGTTATAAATCACGGTCATCCCTCCAACTTTTTGCCATCTAGTCCTATATTACAAACAAATTTCATCTTAATTTCCAGTTCAAGCAATTCTTCTTTGCCAACCTTATTTCCAATTTTCCAGCAGATATTGCTCCGCCTCTGCACACCATAAGCCTTTATTTCTTGCTGTAATCTCGGCAAGCTTTGCAAAGTGAGCGTTTGTTTTCCCTTTTTCTTCAAAGTCATCGATCGCCGTAAGTTCCATGTCGATATGAGTGTAAATTAACTTCTTGCCCCCTGGTATCTCCGGCAGATTCAGCACGGTTTCCGCTACTGAATCCAAACCGCCGATATGAGTTACCATTACCGCCGGATTAATCAGCTTCTTTTCCGTCATTTTGAGAGATTCAATGAGGTCGTCTGTATTT
>JAQSXD010000089.1 GCA_029266295.1 Bacillota bacterium
AGGAATTCTCCGTGCAGCTCGATAGAATGCTGCCGTCTTAAGGAGATAGCGAACCCCTCTCAGCAAGAGAATTTTGCCTTCCTCTCTTCTTTGTCCAACCCTCAGGATTCGGATTCGTTCCGTAAGTGTTTCATCGTCCACGTGTAAGAAGCGTTCTCTGATTTCCCGGCTCGTTCCCCGAAAGGGGTATCCGGTTATAACAGTGACCTCCGCCCCACTGTCTGCGAAATCTCTGGCCAGATCATCAAAAAGATGTACCGAAGCCGTAATCTCGGGCTTAAAATAAGGAACAATCATTGTAATTCGCATATTCATTTCTCCGGTTCCGCAATAGCGCCTTTGTGGTCTTAGGGAACGATCCGTTTTCCCACATGCCTCTTACGGGGTTCTTTTACGTCAACAAATTTTCTGTACTGTTCTTCCTTGATTCCCTTGGCTTGCTCCCAATTCAGAACAACCTTGACGGTTTCCAGGATGATTTTGAGATCCAGCAAAATGGAGTAGTTAACGAGGTACATCAAATCGAATTTCAACTTGTTTTCAACCGTTGTAGAATATTTTCCCTTTACTTGCGCTAACCCCGTTATACCCGGTTTGACAGAGAACCTGTAATGATAATCCGGATAGCGTTTCTGAAATTCCTCTACAAAAATCGGTCGCTCAGGTCTTGGTCCCACCACCGACATGCTCCCCGCCAAAACATTGAAAAATTGCGGCAGTTCATCAATCCTGAATGCCCGGAGAAACCAGCCAATCTTTGTAATTCTAAAGTCGTTTTCTTTCGCTAAAACTGCACCTGTATCCCGCTCTGCATCCACAACCATACTTCTGAATTTAATCACCTTGAAAAGCTGTCCGTTCAATCCAGTCCTTACCTGCCGAAAAAAAACAGGTCCGTTATGTTCACGTTTTATTGCAATTGCTGCAAAAAAGAAGAGAGGAAGCGTAAGCGCAATTCCCGAAAGCGCAAGGGCAATATCCATAGACCGTTTTATGAATTTCTGAACATCTGTAAGTTGATAGCTCTCCATAAGAAACGCGGGAATGTCACCAATATAAGCAAATCTTGACTTTCTAACCGCAATCTCGTATGCCTCTGGTATGATATAGACTCTTTTATTTTTCAAGGTACAGCAGGTAACTACCATATTTCTGACTTCACTGGTGAGGGATCCTGCAAGATAGATGTTGTCTGCCTTGCCCATAAGTTTTTTCATTTTTTCACTGCTGTACGTGATTACTGTTACTCTTCCACGGTAAATTCTCCTCAGGGTATTCACCAGATCAAATTCGGACAAATCTTCTACGATGATCAAGCTCATGCTTTCATGGCCATGCCTCCGCTGCAGCAATTCGATGAGCGCTTTATAAATTAATACAAGCCCTACCTCAAAGGCCTGCACCCCAAGGTAAAAAAATAGTGGCAACCTTACATTGCTGGAAAAATATAAGGTGACAATAACAGCGATATTCAGGAGAAAACCTAATGCGGCAATTTTTTTTACCACTTCTGCATAGGATCGTTCTAAAACATTCCTGATCATTGTTCTTCCCTCACACTCTGACTTCGGTCTCGATAGAAACTGGTTCTTTCCCAGTCAGCTGTTCACAGGAAAAGGCATCCCACGCATTCTCTGTCAATGGCAAGCTCCCATTCATGGCATCTGTATGCAGTTTCCTTGCTAAAATCCTGCGAAATAGATCAAACCGCGGCGGGCGCTCCTTCATGCTATGACAATCTGACCCCACAAAATCAACCCATCCCCCTTTCAGCATACGCAAAGCCAACGACCTGCTCTTCCTGTCGATGACAGAATCGATATTCAGCTGAAGCAGGCACCCTAAGTCTACGAGTTCCTGCAAAACACGCTCACGCTTCTGCCTTACATGCCCATAACGCTCTACATGGGCAATGACCGGAGTAAGATTATATTTGGAACGTATCCGCCGAAGCTGTTTGAACAGATCGCTGCCCCATGGCTCCGTATATGGAAGCTCCAATAGCAAAAATCCAGTCCTCTCTATGGCCAGTTCTGAAATAGAATCATAGCAGAATAGAGATTCGCAGAGGTAGGTCTCGCTGCCGAGAATCAGATTTAATTCACAATTCCCAAGGCTGCTGTAAGACCACATTCTTCTTTCCAGGAAAGCAGGAAGGCTCTCTTTGAAGGGATAATAGTGTGGAGTGAGTACAGCAGTGGTTATCCCTTGATGAATGAGTGCCTGTATTAAAGCGGCTGCCTCGTCTCTGCTGCCCGCACCGTCATCCATCTGTGGCAGAATATGTGTATGAAAGTCCAACATCATCATTTCCTTCTAATAACCATTGTACTTTTTGTAGCTTTTTTTCAAATATTTATCCTGTTCTGAACTGCGGATGCCGTTTAGGATTACCCCTAAAATCTTTGTGTTTGCAAAGTTCAAACTGGTTAGTGCGTTTAAAAATTCAGGATGGGTGGTTCTCATCTGCCTTACAACCAGTACCACTCCATCAGCCAAAGGCAAAAGGGTACGGGCATCTGACACAACATTAATCGGAGGTGTATCGATCAAAATGTATTCATAATCCTGTGAGAGTTCCGTCATTAGTTCTGCCATTTTTTCGCTCCCCAGAAGTTCGGCAGGATTAGGAGGAAGCGTTCCGGCACAGAGAATGCTCAAATTCGTATAGTCAGTGCTTTGTATTACCTCAAAGGCGTCTTCCTTTATCCCTGCAAGCAAATCGGACAATCCAGGCTCTCCTGTTCTGGCAAAACACTGATGAATCAAGGGTCTTCTTAGATCGCAGTCGATCAGCAGCACCATAGCTCCCGTCTGTGCCAGCGTAATACCAAGATTGCAGCAACTTGTTGTTTTGCCCTCATCTGGTGCAGAGCTGGTTATAATCACACGGCCGGATTTTTGATTTTGCAGCGTAAAGAGAAGATTTGTTCTTATGGTTTTATATGCTTCACGAACCATGAAATTTGTTGTTTCATTTAGTATTTCAATTCCTTTTTTTTCCTTTTTTGCTCTTTTTCTAATCCACACTGCTTTATTTCTCCTCAATTACTTCTTTTCCAAAGGGACTTTCCCCAAGATAGGAACTGTGTAGTGTTTTCTAAAATCTTCCTCCCCTTTGATCCTTTTATCAAGCATTTCCTGCAGCAGCACCAGCATCCCCCCCAGGAAAAGTCCCGAGATGAAACCGATCACAGTATTGAGCAAAACGTTGGGTGCGCTGGGTGCAGTCGGCATCACCGGAGGATCGACCACTTTCACGTCGTCTGCATTCTTAATCTCTATGATTTTTTCCGGTGCTAGTCTTGCAATGGTTTTGACCAAGAGAAAGGAGTCTCTCGGCTGGTGAGTTGTTACATGAATTTCAAAAATTTCTGTTCCGTTGACAGAATTCATAGAAATCATGTTTTTCAGTTCTTGAATGGAATACCCCAGCCTGCTTTCACTGGATACTTTGTCCAGAAAATTGTTTGTTCCAAGAATTACAATATAGGTGCCAACCACTTCTTGCGCATAGTTTAAATTATTCATTTTTGCATAGGGATCCGTTTGATCTTTATCCGCAGCCACATACAGCGAAACAGAAGCCGTATATTCTCTTTTGATTAGAAATTCAGAGGCGGTAAATGCACCCGTCGTAAACAGAATCAGAAGTAAAACAATGACCCATTTACGCTTAGATAGAATTGCAAACAGTTCATTTATCGTATATTCCATCATATTTCTCCTAGGTTCTTATATTTTATCAAGTCGCCCTTGTGATATGCTGCGAAGCCGTCTCCCCCTTCTAAAACAGCTTCCGTCTTATGGCTTACCTCGGAATTTTGGTCATTTGTTCCTAATGGATAAGCCATATCTATATTTACGCTAATCCCATGAAAAAAGGAGTATTTTCATGGGCCTTTTTTTAACATATTAGAACAAGACATATTGTAATGTTACATCCATTGGCCCTAATCGACGGCAATAAAAAACCTGCAGTCCGGCAGAATGCAGGTTTTCATTGAATTTTAGTCTATCTTTTGCCTCGAAAGATTGGCGTAGGATTGATTTCTTCCATATTTCTTTGCCAGATAAAGATTCTTGTCGGCTTTTCCGATCAATTCTTCCACGGTACCGCTAGGTGAAGAAGCGCTATGAATCCCAAGGCTGATGGTGAAGTTGATTACTTGATCCTCATATATCACATCGGCTTCTTCACAGGTACTTCTAATTTTTTCTCCGACAATATCTGCGGCGGCTTCATCCGCATGATCCAGCACGATGAGAAATTCGTCGCCTCCATATCTCGCGATCCAGCTTTCCTCGTTTTTCAAACATTGCCTTGCTAAAGTGACAAACTCCTTCAGCACCAAATCGCCGGCGAGATGTCCATAGGTATCATTCACCTTTTTGAACAGGTCGATATCCACCAGGATCACTGACAAGGGCTGATAATTTTTCATATCAATCGGAAGCCTTGTTTTGATATAGCGCCGATCGAAGGCTCCTGTCAAGCTGTCCTTAAAGATATCCTTGTTCATTTCTTTTATCATGTTTACGATTCGAGATTTCACTTCTGTTGAGGCATGGGGTCCCGAACTTCTTACTTCTATGTTATAGGAATCCTCATCTGTGGTAAAATCGGCACAAAAAATACAGCGGTTCTTTTCACTGTTCTCGAAGACTGCAGAAATGGTAATGCATAGGTTGCCCGTTGCCAGAGAAACATAGGGTTCCGTCGTATAACGTTTTTGCTTTGTGCTCACAAGCGGATAATAGTATTTCTCCATGGAGTGGTCTGTTCCCCTTTGGGCAGAATAAAAAAATCTATTTTCCCGTTTATCGCCCCCCGCTTTGTCACAGATGGTGCTGCTGAGCTGAATCCCCGCTCGATCAAGAATATAGACACACTCCAGCTCATCATGCTCCGCTATGATCTCTGAAAGGGCGCTGTCAAACGCACTGCTGGAAAGCCCCGTCAATCGATCGATCGCTTGCCGGACCACCTTAACCAGTTTTTTATGCTCATTTCGTTTTTGTTTGTATTGCAGGTTCATATATTCTTTGAACTTTTTGCTGAGCAAATCGATCCTGTCATTCTCATATAATTTGTCAAGCTCCTGCATCGCTCCGGGCATGGATAAGTAAAAACCCTGAATCATGTGACCTCCAAGACGCAGCACTTGAATGGCCTCCTCCTCGGTTTCCACCCCCTCTGCAATAATAAGCGCTCCGATCTTATTGGCAAGGATTACAAACGATTTGAAGATTCCTTGTTTATAGAAATCGTTTTGGATATTGTTTACAAGAGAATAATCGATTTTAATAATATCCGGTTTCACAAGCAAAATCCGATCCATATTGGAAAATCCGGTTCCCACGTCATCAAGCGCCACCAAAAAACCATGCTTTTTATGAACATCCGCAAATTGTTTCAGAGTATGATCGTTCACGACATACCTTTCACTGACTTCTATTACAATATGGGATGATGGAATGTTGTATTTTTCTACTTGTTCAAGAAAATAGCCTGAGCCGATGGAATCCTCAAGCACTGCGGCGTTCAAATTCAAAAACAGCATCTTTTCCGGATTCCGGGAATAGACTCTGCCAAAGTCCTTCAGGATTTCCTCTCTGCAGGCTCGATCCAATTCCAGTGAAACCTTCTTTTCCTCCGCTGTATGAAACAGCCTTTTAGGTGCAATCAGCCGATCAGTATACGGGTTGACTCCTCGAATCAAGCCTTCGATTCCGATTACCATCTTTCTGCTGATTGAAATAATCTGCTGGTAATGGGCGATCAACTGTCTGTTATCAATCATATCTTGTATGTTTTGAATCTCACGAGCATTCTTCCTCCCGGCAATGTCCCTCATCATAGACCTCCGATCTCATTCTGCGGCCAAGCGCCTTGCTCCGGCGAAGCAAAAACTCCAGTCAAACAAAGAAGTCTAACCAAAAGTTCCTGACAAACAAAAAACCTTGAAAAAGCTGAATCAAACAGCTCTTTCAAGGCTCCTTTGCCTATATGCATCTATTCTAATATACCGGATGGAATTGGTCAATCAGTTCTCTTTCAGAATTTTCAAAATTTTATCCTGTACTTTGATCATACTGCCTCTGGGAAACAGCTACGGCCTGCCCTGCCGAAGGTAACCGGTGCGTTTCACCTTCTCAATGGTTCGAGTGATATATTTTGTCAGCTTTTCCTCAAAGACCTCTTCTGAAATTTCCTTATTCTCGATCATAAAGAGACCCTTTTCCCAGCTTGCGGTGAGAATTGGGTTCAGAAGCTCCTTGGCGGTATGGCGTACCAGTTCCACAACAGCCTCACCTTTGGGCTCTGGCGTAACGATCTGGGTTTTATTATTAATTTTAATGTGTCCAATGTCTGAAAGCTTTTTTATAATCCCCGCTCTGGTGGCAGAGGTCCCGATTCCGCAGGTTTTGATCTGTTCCCTCAGCTCTTCGTTTTCGATATATTTTCCCGCCTTTTCCATTGTGAGGATCAGCGAACCGTCGGTAAAACGGGACGGAGGCTTGGTTTCCTTTTCTTCCAGGTCATAGCTTGTGACATCGCATTTTTCTTTTTTCACCAACTGCTGGATCGGGGATTCGGACAATTCCTCATCTTTCTTCGCTGCAGAGACGTCATAGATTTCCTTCCAGCCCAGCTCATTCAAGGTCCTGGAATTGGTGACGAAGAGTTCTGAGCCCACCGTAGTCTCTACGCGAACCGTATTGTATTCTGCAGGAGGATAAAAGATTGCAAGAAAACGCTTTACAATCAGCATGTAAATGTTTCTTGTCTCCTCGTCCAGACCCGATAGTGCTGTGGTCACATAGGTAGGAATGATGGCATAATGGTCCGTGACCTTGCTGTCATCTACAAAGCGCTTTGTTTTCTTGTCTGCCGCCAGCTTTCCAAACTCTTTGATTCTGATTACCGGTTCCTTGAAGTCCTCGTTTTTATAAAGACCGTTGAGTATTTTGGGCAGCTCCGGGATGACCTCGGTGGAAAGAACCCTGCTGTCGGTTCTGGGATAGGAAATCAGCTTCTTCTCGTAGAGCGTCTGGGCAATTTCCAAAGTACGGTTTACGGAGATCTTGAATTTCTTATTGGCCTCGGACTGAAGCTCCGCCAGATTGAACAGCAAGGGAGGCTGTTCCTTCTTCACCTTGATCTCTACCTTCTTTACGGCAGCCTCCTGTCCTTCCAGGCTTCTGATGACTTCCTCTGCTTCCTCTTTGCTGATGTATTTCTCTTCGCTCTCGGAATCCTCCGGTGCTTTTTCTCCGGCTTTGCCAGCTTGCTTTCCAGCTGCCTTCCCATCCGCAGCCTTCATGCTCGTGCCTGCTCCATCCTGGTCTGCTGAACCTCGGGAATTCTTTCCTTCCTTTTTATCGTCCTTCTGATCATCTTTTTTGGGCTGCCACTTCCCTTTATATGCAATTCTGCTGTCCTTTGAAATGAAGTTGGCGTTGATGACATAATAGGGCCTCGGCACAAAGTTTCTGATTTCAAGCTCCCGATCAACGATAAGCCCAAGGACACAGGTCATGACTCTGCCGATGGGAATTACTGCGGATTTGCCTTCCTGCAGGGTCTCAGCCAGTTGCCTTCCGTACCTGCAGGTGTAGATTCTGCTGAAATTCATACCGAAGAGCCAGTCCTCTTTTGCTCGGCAGTAAGCTGACTTTGATAATGAGTCATACTCACTAAGATCCTTTGCTTCATTGATACCCTTTTTCACTGCTTCCTCCGTCTGCGCGGAGATCCAGACCCGTTTCGCTGCCTTTTCTGATCCGCTCATCTGATACACCAGACGGAATATGTATTCTCCTTCCCGTCCGCTGTCGGTGCAGGAATAAATCATATCCACGTCTTTTCTCGTCATCAGATTCTTAACAGTTTCAAACTGCTTCGCCGTGCCCTTGCTGTCGATTACAACATATTTGTATTCTTTGGGGATAATGGGGAGGTGTTCGACCCTCCACAGCTTATACTCCGGGTCATAGGCATCCGGGTATGCCAAGGTGACAAGGTGCCCAAAGCACCATGTTATAATGGAGTGCTCCGTCTCAGCATAGCCTCTTGCTCTGTCGGAAGGGGAAATCCTTACATCCAGAACATTTGCAAAGCTTGCTGCAACGGATGGTTTTTCTGTTATATATAATTGCTTGCTCAATGGTTACCTCTTATATGCTTTATTCACTGGTTCCGCCTGCGCAGTGCAGTAACATGAGACCGATTGGTCTTGAATTGTCTCAAATGGTCTCATTGCCTCGGATCTTTGTTTCAAATGCGTATAAGTATGGTATCACATTCCGATGTCTTTGTGGAAGCCAATTTCAATTTTGCAATGGATATTTCATGGTTCACCGCTTACTTCCCTCTCCGGAGGAGGGTCTGATTTTAAGGTATCGCAATGAATTTTCCAGGATCTCCTTAACCCCTGGGGCTGCGATCAGGCTTCCGGCTTTCACACCTTTCGGATTGTCCACAATCAGTAGAATGGAAATCCTGGGATCTTCAATGGGTGCCATTCCTACAAAGGAAGAGTATGTATCCTCGCTGTATCCGCCATTGAACGCCTTATTGGCAGTTCCAGTTTTCCCTCCAATCCTGTATCCGCTGATTCTGGCTTTGATTCCGCCGCCTTCATCGACAACGGATTCCATGATAGCAATCATTTCCTCTGTAGTCTTCTTGGATAGCATTTGCCGCTCAATCCTAATCTCATTTTTCCATACCACATTGCCGCGGCCGGTGGTCATTTCCTTCACAAGCCTTGGCTTCATGATTTTCCCTTCATTTCCTATGGCAGAAATTGCAGTTATTAGTTGAATCGGTGTTACTGCTATGCCTTGTCCATAGGACATGGTCGCCAGCCCCACCGGCCCTGCAGACGATTGATTTTGAAGTATCGCGAGACCTTCTCCGGGAAAGTCGATCCCGGTTCTGTCCGTCAGTCCAAAGAGCTCTAAATATTCATAATACCTCTGTATCCCAATTCTCCGGGCCAGTTCAACAAAAACAGGGTTACAGGAATTTTCAACCGCTTCCACCAGAGTTTCCCTTCCGTGAGGGTTACGCCACTGCAAACATTTTAAGATCGTCCCTGCAACGTTTACTTTACCGGTATCATAGAACGTATCTTTCGGTGTTGTTACCCCTTCCTGCAGTGCGATTGCCGTTGTCAAGAGTTTAAAGGTTGAGCCAGGTTCATAAGTGTCACTCACCATGGGATTGCGCCACATCGAATTCCAGTAATCAAGTTTTTGGCTGTCCGAAAGGGTTTCCAGGTATGCAGCCGCTGCTCCATCCAAAGGAACTCTCGGGTTGCCTGGATCAAAGTCCGGGTTCATTGCCATCGCAAGGATGTCCCCTGTCTTCGGGTCCATAACGATACACATTACTCTGTCAGCAGCAGTATTTTCAATGACATGGTCCAAAGCATTTTCAACATACATCTGGATCACCGCATCAATGGTTAATACAATATCCCATCCGTCTTTCGCCTGAAAGTATTTCTCTCGCCCACGAAACAAATTCTCTCCGTCTCGGTCAGCATAGTAAATGAAGCGTCCGTTCATCCCGCTCAGGTATTGATCGTATTCAAGTTCAATGCCCATAAGCCCCCTGTTTTCGTCGGTGGTGCTTCCCAAAACATGTGCGGCAAATGCACCCATGGGATAGTGGCGTTTTACTTCCTCTGTAATTTCAACTCCATAAAACCCGCATTCTCTGATTTTATCAACCTTCTCTTTCTCCACATATTTGGCAATTTTTACGAGGCTTTTTTTCGTGTTCATGGAAGCAAGAACTGAATTTTGATCCAGTGAAAGGATCCTCGCTAACGCAGCTGCCGTCTCAGTAATCTGCTCTTCCTTGGTCTTTTTTGATCTGGGGTTGGTCAGTGCCGCAGGCCGAACCCAAACGCTGTGGGTAACAGCACTGACCGCAAGCTCCTTACCATTTCTGTCATAGATAGCTCCCCTTTTGGCTGGTACGATTTTATCCCGGGTCTGCTGTTCCATTGCAATTTTTTCATATTTCTCGCAGGATACAATCTGCACCCATCCAATGCGGAACGCAAGGGAAATGAGCATAAAATCTATGATAATGAATAGGATAATGATCCTTCTTTTCACCTCAGTCATACAGCAAATCGTTTGAGATATTCATTGCAATTTCTTTTGCGGCAACGCTTGATGCCTCATTTTTATCCTCCAGATAGACTGCAAAATAATACCGTTTTGACTCCCGTTCGCAAAATCCAACAAACCATGCATTTCCATTCACGCCTGAGCCAGTTTTTCCGTAAATACGCACCCCGTTGCTGTCTTGAACCAGCATGAGATTCTGAAGCAACGCCACATGCTCCGGTGAGAATTCCGTATTTCCCTCGAAGATCTTTTCTACGATACCAACCTGCTCTATCGGCGAAATCTTCAAGGAGGAATCAAGCCAGAAACCGTTCAAATCAGGCAGTGGATTCGTATTGCTCCCCTGCCATTCGCTGATATCCCTGTTGCCGTAATGAAGATTTTCC
>JAQSXD010000090.1 GCA_029266295.1 Bacillota bacterium
CAGTCCCCTTAATTATCTGTGAACTGACGTTAGGAAGAAGCACGCAAAAAACCGGTATTGTAGCTATGGAGGAGCTGGCAGGGAAGAAAAGCCCCTGGGTGGCCATCGGATGGCTGGGTGTTATCGCAGCAACATTACTGATGTCCTATTATGTTATGATTACAGGAAACGTAGTCCACTACTTTGTTCTTTCTGTTATGGGATCTTTCGATGGAACAACCGGAGCTGATATGGCCGCTATGTTTAACAATCTAATGGCAAATACGCCGCTGGTTCTTTTCTATAATGCGCTTTTGTTGGTTTTAACTGCTTTCATCATATCAAAAGGCATAAAAAACGGTATTGAGGCCTTTGCAAAGGTGGCACTTCCGGTTCTGTTCCTGTTCCTGGTCATCCTTGCGATCAAATCACTGACCCTGCCAGGAGCAGGAGCCGCAATGAAATGGTTTCTTACCCCCGACATTACCAAGCTTACCCCAGGGGTAATGCTCAGTGCGTTATCGCAGACGTTTTTCCTTGCAGGCGTCGGTTTGTCTTCCGCCTTCGTGTTCGGAAGCTATTTGAAAAAAGATGCCAACGTGGCTAGATCTGGTGTTGTAATCGTCATGTCCAACATGGTGGTTGCGCTTCTTGCAGGAACTGCAATTTTCCCTGCGGTATTTACCTATGGGGTAGAGCCGTCCTCAGGCAGCTCGCTGGTATTTCAGACGATGCCGATGATGTTTGAAAATATGGCGGGAGGCAGATTGTTTGGAAGCTTATTCTTCCTACTGCTCTTTATCGCTGCCTTCACATCGGTACTGGGGCTTGTGGAAGGGATTGTTGCAACCCTCACAGATAAGTTTGAAGTCAGTCGAAAGAAGCTCTGCTGGATCATGGTTACAATCATGTTCGTTATCGGACTGATTCCGGCACTGGTTTATTCTCCGATTTTAGGAAGTGTTACCTTATTCGGCAAGGATCTTTACACGAATCTTGATTTCCTGGCAATGTCCATTATGGTTCCGGTTGGCGGTTTGATGATTTCCCTGTATGCTTCGTGGAAGTTTGGCTTTGAGCGATTAAAGAACGATGTGAATGGAAGCGCCGGATCTTTCAAAATTGCAAACTTCTGGAAGCCACTGCTGTTGATTATCTGCCCGGTTGTAATTGCAATTGTTATTATTTGGGGTATTCAGTCAGTTTACTTTGCATAACCGAACAAAAATAAAATCATTTTCGCAGAGAAAGGGATGAAAAAATGGACAAAAGGCTAACGAACAGACAGTTCGGCTATCTTACCCCTGAGAACAACTATGTTGCAGTGAATATGCTGGATCACCAGCAAATCAGCGGATATTCCGTTGGTATCATCTATATAGAAGATGTTTTTTATCCATTGGTTCCGGGAAATGTTGTCAACGCATATACTTACGACTTTCCGGTCAGAATGAGAGGGGTTCCGAACCTTAATATTGATCGTCTTTTCAGGGCGGACCCCACGATCGGTGACGATATTATCGCTTTGGGAAAGCACATGATTGAAAAGGAAGGAATCAGAGCCTTATGCTCTGCCTGCGGATTTTTCGGAAACTTTCACAAGCAAGTGTCTGCTGCCCTGGATATTCCCGTGGCATTATCCAGCTTGATCCAAATCCCCTGGATCAAGGGCATCATAAAACCGGGACAGAAAATAGGCGTTTTGACAGCAGATGCGTCGTCTATAACGGATCGATTGCTTGAGAATTGTCTGATCGAAGATCCAGAAATACTCGTTGTCAAAGATTTGCGGCATGGTCCGGAATTCTCGGCCATTCTTGAGTACCGTGGAGAATTCCATAACGGGAAAGTAAGAGAAGAAGTTGTGGGAGCCGCCTTGGAACTCCTTGAAGGGGAAGATGATATCGGCGCAATCCTTCTGGAATGCAGCGATATGCCACCTTATGCCTATGCGGTACAACAAGCAACACAGCTTCCGGTCTTTGACTTTATTACGTTGATAAAATGGCTGCACCAAGGAACAACCCAAAGACCATATCACGGTCATATTTAGGATTTGTTTTATGAATCAGGAGGAACGTCTGGTAGCGGCGTACCCTCCTTTTTTCCTGTTGAAGAAATTAATTTCTGAAATGTTGAGAAAATTATTTCCCGAATTTACGTACTATATAGAATATTCTGATATATTTCCAAGGCGTTTCAACACTTACTCAAGTTGGCACAGGATTTGCTCATAATATAACCGTTCGAATTTATTTTACATTATTAAGGAGGTTTTTGAATGAGCAATGAAACTGTACAACGCGAGAGCTTGAAGAAGACCCTGGGACGTTTGGACATTCTCGCTCTTGCTTTCGGCACAATGGTCGGATGGGGCTGGGTAATGCTAACGGCAGACTGGGTAGGGACTGCGGGCGTAATGGGAGCGATATTTGCGTTTCTATTCGGCGGTTTGATGTGCATGCTGGTGGGGGCTACTTATGCGGAACTGACTCCGGCGCTGCCCCTTGCCGGAGGGGAACTGGTCTTCTCCTATCGAGGTCTGGGCTACTTCTGGTCCTGGTTTACGGGGTGGGCAATCTGCCTTGCCTATGTCGGTGTGGCTGCATGGGAAGGAATTGCTATTTCCACAGCGGTCAACTATCTGGCTCCATTCCCTCAAGCGATTGAACTATGGACCCTAAATGGAAGCACAGTATATTTGACTTGGTCCATGGTAGGCATCATCGGTGCTGCAATTATTATGTTTATTAATATCATCGGGATCAAACAGTCGGCAGTATTCCAGTCCATTGGAGTCATCGGACTTCTTCTTGCAGGAATTGTATTTATCACTGGAGGAGCCGTTATGGGAAGTCCTGCCAATTTGCAGCCGATGTTCACAGGTTTGGCTGAAGGAGTAGGGCCTTGGGCTGGTATCTTCGCAATTATGATGATGGCACCAGGAATGTTTGTTGGCTTTGATGTTATCCCGCAAGCTGCAGAAGAAATGAAAATTCCCCCGAAGCAGATTGCTGGCGTTGTTTATATTTCCATCTTAATGGGAGCCGTTTGGTACATCGTCATGATCCTTGCCGCGTCTCTTTGTGCTCCTGCAGAAATCAGAGAGAGCTTCAAAGACAGTGTGCCGGTAGCCGAAATCGTGGCCTATGCCTTTGGTTCGCCCGTATGGGGTAAAATTCTAATCATCGGAGGCGTTTGCGGAATCGTAACAAGCTGGAACGGCTTTTTCATCGGTGCGTCCAGAGTCATCTTTTCTATGGGCAGAGCAAAGATGCTGCCCACGATATTTGGAAAAGTACATCCGAAATATCAGACCCCTACTGCAGCAATCGTTCTTGTAGGCGTTATCTGTATGATTACACCTTTGATGGGAAGAAATGCTCTGGTCTGGTTTGTAGACGCAGCTTCCTTCGGTACGGTTGTGGCCTACCTGATGGTAGCACTATCCTTTCTTGCAATTCGCAAAAAAGAACCTAATCTTGATCGGCCCTATAGCCACAAGCATCCTATGATTGCAGGGGTTCTGGCAGTCATCAGCGCATTGTTCTTCGTGCATCTCTATCTGCCCATAGGAGCCAGCTCGCTGGTGTGGCCATATGAATGGGCATTAGTGCTTGTATGGATCCTAATTGGGGTTATTCTTGCTATCGCTGCAAAAGCAACCACGGGCCCGGTATCTCAAGCCGAGAGAGAATATTTGGTCTTCGGTGAAGAATATGCCAGAAAAGAAATTTTGAAAGACTTTCTCAGCAAGAATAAAAAGAAGGACTAATGTGAAATAATTGGCAGAATAACAGCTGATTATTTAGGGAAACGCTGATTCATTCCGTGCGCACATCTGATGTGCACACTCCATTAAATCAACGCTTACTTAGGTCTGGATAAACAAATAAAGGTATGCTGCGGCTATTGGAAATACCGCAGCATATTTTTGATTTCAAACAAAAGATAGACTGTTAGTACGCAGGATTTTATGATTTAATATTAGGGAAGCGCTGATTTGTTTCATGCGCACATCTGAACGGTAATTTTTTTCTTGGGCGGTATCAGAAATCCTCGCAATCGTTTCAAATAAAGGAAGTGAAGCCATGAGCGAAGAAAATCGTAATTTTCAAAGGGTACTAGGCAGAACAGATGTACTTACCCTTGCCTTTGGAACGATGATCGGCTGGGGCTGGGTTGTTCTCTCCGGTTTTTGGACCCATGAGGCGGGGATGATCGGTTCTTTGATTGCCTTTGCCATAGGTGCGGTTGTCTGCATCCTCGTAGGACTTACTTACGCGGAATTAACAGTGGCACTCCCTCTTGCCGGTGGTGAAATGGTCTACGCATACCGGGCAATGGGACAAGGCATGGCCTGGCTCATCGGCTGGGCGATTTCCTTTGCCTATATCGGCGTGGCTGCCTGGGAAGGGATTGCTTTAGCCACCGCGATCGATTACATACTGCCTATTCCAAAGCTCTGGCATTTGTGGGATGTGGCAGGCTATTCTGTTTATGGTTCTTGGTCTGCAGTGGGCATTGCAGGAGCGCTGGTGCTTCTCTTGCTCAACTATTTTGGTGCAAGACCCGCTGCAATCTTTCAAGTCATGGCGACCTCGTTTCTTTTTCTTGTAGGACTCATTTTTATCTTCGGAGGGATCGCCTTTGGGGATACGGCCTATATGTTTACAACACCGATCACCGCAAAGGGAGTGATTGCGGTGCTTCTCATGGTTCCCTCCATGTTTGTGGGCTTTGATGTAATTCCCCAGTCAGCGGAGGAAATGAATCTGCCGCTTCGCCATATTGCGAAGGTCTTTATCGTCTCCATTGTAATGGCAGCAGCCTGGTATTTCATGATCATAATCGGAATCAGTATCTCTGCACCCGCTGAGGTGAGAGATGCAGGCGTCGTTCCTGCTGCGGATGCCATGGCGTACTGCTATGGCTCCTCCGTTTTCGGAAAAATCATGATTTTAGGAGGAATCTGCGGAATTATGACCAGTTGGAACGGCTTTATTGTGGGTTCTACCCGCATCATTTTTGCCATGGGGCGGGCAAAGATGCTTCCCCCGTTCTTTGGAAGGCTGCACAAAAAGTATAAAACTCCCTCAGGAGCCATCACGCTTGTAGGTGGTATTTGTGTGGCAGCTCCGCTGCTGGGCCAAAACGCTCTGGTTTGGTTTGTCAATACCAGCGCTCTGGGCTCTGTCCTTTCTTATCTCCTGGTTGCCATATCCTTTCTTGTTCTTAGAAAAACCGAACCGGATCTGGAGCGACCTTTTGAAGTGAAACACGGCAAAATCGTTGCTGCTGCAGTGGTAATGTTCTGCATCAGCTTCCTTGCCTTCTATGTTCCACTTGGAGGAGTTGCTTTTCGCTGGCCCGGTGAGTGGATGCTGATTGTACTCTGGGCTCTCGTTGGAGTCTGTTTTGCATTTCGCTCAAAGACGGCTTATCACAGCATCTCCAGAGCGGAACGGGAGCTGCTTGTATTTGGAGAGGAATATTCCAGAAAGGAATTTTTAGATGAATAGGAATCTTGCTTACGGCGCAGTGATCGGGATTCTGATTCTGATCATGGGGATCTATAATGTTCTAAATGCAGGCGGAAAGGCGGAGCGGGGCGAGGCGGATACATTATATGCACTGAACCCAGTTCAAAAGCAGTGGCTCCTTGAGAAAAAAGAGCTTGTCATCGGCGTTTCTGATGATTCGGTTCCGCTTATCTCATTGGATGGGAACGGGTCTTGGGAAGGACTCCTGAAGGAGTATCTGGATCGGATCAGCAACGGATATGATATTCCCATTCAGTACCAACAGATTCCCGTAAAAGAACTGAAAAACGCCTTGGTAGACGGCAGAATCGATGCAGCCGTCACCGTCAGAGATAATACAGCAGACCAGAGCCTTGAATATACCATGCCAATTGTAAAGGCAAAAGGCATTCTATTGATCAGAAAAGAGACAGCCGCTGAAAAAAGCCAGACTGATCTAAAAGTTCTTCTGGTAGAGGGCAGCGCTGCTCATTATGCGATGAAGAGGGAGCTGCCTGCCGAAAATCTTCTGCTTTGCGGGAGCATCGCTGAAGCCGTGAATCGTGCAGACTTGGGCGAAGGTGATGCCCTTGCCGGCAGTGAGTCAGCACTTACCTTCTACCTAGGGAGGTCTGCCCTTGACAGCAGCTGGGAACGGGCGACGGGCTACGTTTATGAGCAAAATGAGTGCTTGGCTGTGAAGAAGGGGAACTCGGTCCTATATGATATCCTGAATCATGCAGTTTATCATGCAGACAATGAGAAATTGATTTCAGAGCTGCAGGGGAAATGGACCGGCGTTTCCTATCCGCTCTATGTTGAAAATAAGCTGGAAGGCCTTGGCATCATCATCCTCATCATTTTTACTTCAGTGCTCTGCGTCTTTTTCCTGTTTTATCAGTCCAATAAAAGTCTTTATGAAGAGCTGCAGCAGAGAATGGAGCTCCTTGTGGAGAGCCAGAATGAAATGCAGACGACGTTTGATGGAGTGACCTACTATCTTGCAGAGCTGAACAGGGACGGAACGGTCATCAGTATTAACAAAGCCCTCTCGCAGTACCTTGGAATGAAGCGTCACAAGGCTGTCGACCTTCCGCTGGAAGTACTGCTGAATCTGGAACAGAATGAGAACGATAAGCTTGCTGCCATCGTGGCAGAAACGTTCCGGGATGAAGAAGAAAAGGATGATGAAATCCTTGTGGGCGCTAAGATCTTCGAGATTCATACCTTCTTAATCAAGAACAATAAGGAACAGGTGCAGAAAATACTGATTATGATGGTGGATGTTACAGAAGCCAGAAGCAACGAGAGACAGCTGATGCAAAATCATAAAATGATTGCCGTCGGTCAGCTGGCTGCAGGAGTTGCCCACGAGATCAGGAATCCGCTGGGACTGATCAGGAACTACTGCTATGTACTAAAAGAGATCGACTATAGGGATTATATTACAAGGGATGATGCCATTGCAGTCATCGAAAAATCCGTGGATAAGTCGAGCAGAATTATCGAAAATCTGTTGAATTTTTCAAGACTGTCCACCAACAAAAAAGAGGCCGTCAATCTTCAGGTGCACATCAATGCTATTCTTGATCTGCAGCGCAGCTTGCTGGTTCAGCGAAAGATCTCTCTATGTTATGAATATTCAGGGGACCATATGGCTATGGTTAATGTGGAGGCACTGGAGCTGGTTCTGATCAATCTGATCACCAATGCTGTGGATGCCATTTCTGATGAGGGTGAAATCAAGGTTCTATGCCAACGGGACAGTGCGTCGGTTCATCTTTCTGTCAGCGATAATGGCAGCGGGATTCCACCCGAACTGATGGACGAAATCTATAATCCGTTCTTTACCACAAAAAAGAAGCGGGAAGGAAATGGACTGGGACTATATATCGTGTATAATGAAGTTCAGAAGATGGACGGAGAAATTAAAGCGAAAAGTGAAGTGGGCGAAGGAACCACATTTTATATCAGGATACCAATCGAGAATGGAGGGCATCAGGATGAGCAAAAGAGGACTCAGAGTACTGGTCGTAGATGATGAGCAGGATTACTGCAATGTGATGAAGGTGATTCTCACAGCCAAAGGGCATCATACGGATGTTGCACCCACCGGAGCGGCGGCGTTGTCTCTGATGGAGCAGGGCGGCTACGATCTGGTGATTTCAGATCTCATGATGCCGGAAATGGATGGAAGGCAGCTGCTGCATGAGATTAAGAGCCTTTATCCCGTTACGGAAGTCATTATGATGACGGCTTACGGCAGTATTGAAAACGCTGTAGAGGCTATGCGGGACGGTGCCTATTCCTATGTTACAAAAGGAGGAAACCCGGAAGAACTGATTCGGGAAATCGGAAAGCTGCAGGATATGCTGAACCTGAAACTGGAGAATCAGCTTCTTAAGGAAAAGGTATCTGCGGTGGATGCCATGCTGGAGAGCAACAACCCGGCATTTCAAGGCACGCTTTCCATCGCGCGCAAGGCCGCGGTCAGTGACTCAAACATCCTGATTCTGGGTGAGTCGGGAACAGGCAAAGAGGTTTTTGCGCGGTATATTCATCAGAATAGCTCGAGGAGCAAGCGGCAGTTTATGGATTTAAACTGTCATGCCATTGCGGAAACCGTATTGGAATCAGAACTCTTCGGCCATGAAAAGGGCTCCTTTACCGGGGCTTTGAATAAGCGCATCGGCAGGATTGAAGCTGCTGATCAGGGCACTTTATTTCTTGATGAAATCGGGGATATTCCCTTATCCATGCAGGCGAAGCTGCTGAAGACCATTGAAAATAAAAAGATCTATCGAATGGGGGGGAATGAAGAAATCGAGGTGGATTTTCGCCTCGTCACCGCCACGAACAAGGATCTGGAGCTTGAAATTGAGGAGGGGCGGTTCCGGGAGGACTTTTATTACCGGATCAGCACCATTACGATAAACATCCCGCCCCTGAGAAAGCGCAAAGAGGATCTTCCTCTTTTGATCGACTATTTCTTTAAAAGATCTCAGAATGAGATGAAAAAACCCATTCGAAAAATAGACAGTCACGTAATGGATTTTCTGCGGACCTATCACTATCCGGGAAACGTACGAGAACTGAAAAATATTATCGAACGGCTCGTGGTTCTTTCGGAAAACGGAATTGTAGATACGGATTCCTTGCCGGTTTCAGGACGTGAGGGCAAAAGGAAGCAGGCAGCTGTCCTTGACAGGGGGCTTCGGGAGATACGGAAAGAGGCAGAGCGAGAATATATTCAAAGCATGCTGCTGAAAAATAACAACAACATGTCCAGAACAGCCGAAATGCTTGGGATTACTAGAAGGCAGCTCTTTAATAAAATAGCTGAATACCAGCTGGATAAATAGAAGCCGGGTGCAGGGACATCCTTGAAAAATAAGGAAAATTCATTTCGCTCCAACATGGCAAACTGCTGTTGAAAATTGGCGATATTTGATGTAAAATACTTTAATACGGATTTCACATAATAAAGTTTATTGCGATTAAAACTGTAAGACAAGCGGTCATAATCACCATAAAGGAATCCAAACCTTACAGACAGATAGGACAAGCCAGCCATGTTGAATGAAAAAAGAATAAGAGCATTGATCGTCGTTTCCCTATTTATCATAGAAGCCTTCGTGTGGACCTTCAATGATCCCGGAGGGGCATGGTCCATTGGATTTTCGGGAAGTCCTGACGGATCACCGGGAATTATTTCCGGTGAGGAAAATGGAAGTGACGGGCAGAACGGAAGCGAGAATGAAGGAGTAGAGCCCGGTGACGAACCCGGAGATCAGGAAGTGCCCGGAAACGATACCGATTCTCCCGGAGATACAGAGCAACCGGGTAACGGCAATACAGAAGGAACCCCAGGAAGTGAGTCCCCGAATCAGAATTCAGGGAGCATCAATCCCGGAGAAGGCATCATACCCATGACGGCAGAAGAAGCAAAGGCTGCCGGTGTTTTAATCCTTGTAAATAAAACACACCCCATAGACCGAGACTATAAACCGGATGATCTTGAAAAAATAAAATATTACGCTGCGGATCGCTCCGAGGCGGGTAGATATATGAGAGTGGAGGCTGCCGAGGCGTTTCATCAGTTGGTTGAAAAAGCCGCTGAAGAGGGCATTGAGTTAAAGATGACCACGGCTTATCGTTCCTATGATTTTCAAAAGACTCTCTTCGATAACTATGTGAAAAGAGAAGGGGAGGCAGCAGCAAACAGATACAGTGCTCGGCCGGGACAAAGTGAACATCAGACCGGTCTTTCTGTAGACGTATCTTCGCCGAGTGTTGGGTATCAGCTTACGGGCGAATATGCAAACACCACCGAGGGAAAATGGCTCGCGGCAAATGCCCACGAGTTTGGATTTATCATTCGCTTTCCTCAGGGAAAAGAGGACATCACGGGCTATCTTTATGAGCCCTGGCATATCAGGTATGTTGGTAAAACCCCAGCCAAAGAGATTTATGAATCTGGAGTGACGCTGGAGGAATACCTGCAGAACTAACAGGCGACGGTGTGACCACCAGTCGGTTGACAGGCAGAGCGCCTACAGCCAATAGGTCTGCCGCCGGTGGGCCAGCAGCCAAAACAGACTGGCAGCCGGCTGCTGCGTCGTCCTGTTTCTAAAATTAAATGAAGTAATAAAGGAGGATGAAAATAGAATGGCATATTATTTTAATGAACCGTCTCGTACGTTTAACGAGTATCTTCTGGTTCCGGGATATTCGTCCAAGGAATGCAGAACGGAAAATGTAAGTTTAAAGACCCCTGTGGTTAAATTCAAGAAGGGGGAACAATCAGCGATTACGATGAATATTCCACTGGTGTCTGCGATCATGCAGTCGGTTTCCGACGATAAGCTGGCGGTCGCATTGGCAAAGGAAGGTGGAATTTCGTTTATTTTT
>JAQSXD010000091.1 GCA_029266295.1 Bacillota bacterium
CAACACGAAGATTGGGCAGCTTATGGCTCGGATCACCAGTGATTTATTTGATGTTACAGAGTTTGCCCACCATTGTCCGGAGGAATATTACATTGCCATTGTAAAAATCACCGTAGCCTTCTGTATTCTAGGTGCAACGAATCTATGGCTTACACTGCTGATCTTTGCATTATTCCCGTTTATGATCATTTTTGCAATGATATATAGTATCAAAATGAGAACCGCATTTAAAAATTCCCGAAATCAGCTGGGAGAAATCAACGCGCAGGTGGAAGACAGTCTTCTGGGTGTACGAGTGGTTAAATCTTTTGCAAATGAAGATCTTGAGGCGGAAAAATTCAGAAAAGGCAATGAGGGGTTCCTCGATGCGAAAAAGGAAGTTTATAAGTACATGGCTGCATTTCAGAGCACGACCCGCTTTTTCGATGGTCTCATGTATCTGATCGTGGTGGTTGCTGGGGCGATTTTTATGATGAAAGGACTCATAACCCCCGGAGATTTTATGGCATATCTCCTATATGTTGTCATGCTCCTTGCTACCGTGAGAAGAATCGTGGAATTCACAGAGCAATTTCAGCGTGGCATGACCGGTATCGAACGTTTTATTGAGGTTATGGACGAAGAGGTTGAGATAAAAGATGCAGATAACGCAATTCCGGTACAGAAAGTCAGAGGAAATATACGATTTGATCACGTCAGCTTCCATTATAAAGACAATGATGAGAATGTATTGACTGACATTAATTTCGAGATCAAAGAGGGAGAAAACATTGCTCTGGTGGGGCCGTCTGGCGCAGGAAAAACTACACTCTGCAATCTCATCCTGCGGTTTTATGATGTAACAGCAGGTTCCATCCATGTTGATGGAATCGACATCCGAACTGTCACAACCCATAGTCTGCGATCCCAAATCGGAATGGTTCAGCAAGATGTTTACCTGTTCTCCGGTACCGTGTACGACAACATTGAATACGGCAGACCGGGAGCAACCCATGAAGAGATTGAAACAGCTGCCAGACTGGCAGGTGCCGACAAATTTATCGAAGAGCTTCCGGAAAGCTACAAGACCTATGTTGGCGAACGAGGTGTCAAATTATCAGGCGGGCAAAAGCAGAGAATCAGCATCGCGCGGGTGTTCCTGAAAAATCCTCCGATTTTGATCCTGGATGAAGCCACATCGGCTCTTGACAATGAGAGCGAACGGCTGGTTCAGCAATCACTGGAAGAACTCACAAAGGGACGAACCACCCTGACCATTGCCCATCGGCTGACGACGATCAAGAATGCAACGAAAATATTTGTGCTCACCGATGATGGAATTGAAGAGTCGGGAAATCATGAAGAGCTGCTGGCAAAAGGCGGCTTGTACGCACGGCTTTGGATGTAAGGACAAGACTATTGTAAAGCTTCTATCGCAACACTTCCCCCTCTGGCAATTTCAATGGGGCTATTGACCCTTGCGCGAAGGAGTTTTATTAGCTTGTCGTTTTCTTTTTCTGACCGCACGCATTCCAATAAAATGGAATCTTTATTAAAATCCAATACGCTAACACCGTAAACCTGAGCGAATCGAAAGACCTCTGTTTTTTCAGCTTCCGAGCACTTTAGAACCTTGAGATACATCAGTTCTTTGCTGTGGGTTGGTAGATCGGTATAATCGATCACCTTGATCACCTCAACGACGCGGTTGATCTGTTTTTTGATCTGCTCAAATGTCGTATCGTCGCTGTATAGGCCGATTGTCATCCTTGAAATGGTCTCATCCTCCGTGGTACCTACAGTCAGGCTGTTCAGATTGTAGGATTTCCCGGAGAACAACCCGGAAATACGGGCAAGTACACCCACTTCATTCTCGACAAACAGGCAAAGCCATCGTTTCTTCATAGAATCACCTCCTCCATTTCGCTGTCCATAATCATTTCGGTAAGCGGGCTTCCCGGCGGGACAATTGGCAGAACATTTTCCTCCGGAGCAATCATGAATTCGATTACCGTAGGAACGAAACGATTTCTTCTTGCTATCTGAAACGCCGCCTCTATCTCCTCAGGCCGCGTCACGCGAATGCCAGAGGCGCCATAGCTTTCTGCCAGCTTTACAAAATCTGGAATATACGGCGGACAGCTGCTTCCGGGATTTCTGCACTGTGCTTTGCATTGCTTTCGATACCGCAGACAGGTACTGGAATAGTGCTTCTGATAGAACAGTTGCTGCCACTGCCTCACATTACCGAGATGACCATTATTAAAGATACATACGATCACGGCAAGTTCTTGAACGACAGCGGTTGCCATTTCCTGAAGATTCATCTGCATTCCCCCGTCACCGCATATGGCGATGACGTCTTTATTGGGGTTTCCCAGTTTTGCGCCCAATGCAGCAGGAAATCCATATCCCATGGTCCCCAGCCCCCCAGAGGTCAACATCATCCGGTTTTCATCCAGCTCCAAAAACTGCGTCGTCCATAGCTGATTCTGACCGACATCGGTCACTACAACAGAATTTTGAAAGCTATGGTTTATTTGCTCAATGATCCTTTGGGGTGTAAGGCCTTCCTTCTTTCTCTTAAGCGGGTAAGCTTCTTTCCATCCTGTGATTTCGCAGAGCCAGGCCTCGCAGTCCAAACGGCTTGTTTTTTGCATCAGCAGTTCAATCGCTTTTCTCGCATCTGCCACGATGGGAATATCTACCTTGACGTTTCGGGAAATAGAGGCAGGATCAATATCAATATGGATCAATGTAATATCTTTTGCAAAGGTATCTGTCTTTCCCGTGATCCTGTCGTTAAAACGGGTTCCGATGGAAAGAAGCACATCGCAGCCACTGATGGCCCGGTTCGCTGCATAACTTCCGTGAATCCCAATATTCCCAATATACAAAGGATGGCCTGTTGGAATGGCACCCTTTCCCATAATGGTTGTAACAACAGGAATTCCGGTGGATTCCACAAGCTGTTTCATTTCTTTCTGCCCTTGCGCAATATTGACGCCGCCGCCGATCAACAACAAAGGTCTCTTCGCCTGCGCAAGAACACCAATTGCTTTTTTGATTTGCCCCTCATGGACTGTGCTTCCGGGTTTATACCCTCTGAGCGCAACAGTTTCAGGATAGGTGTCATCTCCAAGAGCACGCTGGATATCCTTCGGCAAATCTACCACAACAACACCCGGCTTTCCGGTTCGCGCAATATAAAATGCTTTTTTAATGATTTCTCCTAGATCCTTACGATCTCGGACCGTCACGGAATATTTGCAGATATTCCGTGTGATGCCCACGATGTCAACCTCTTGAAACGCATCATTTCCAATCAGGCTTGTGGCCACCTGGCCCGTAAAGCAGACCAGCGGCACGCTGTCATAATTGGCTGTCGCAATGCCGGTGACCAGATTGGTTGCCCCCGGACCGCTTGTTACGAGACAAACCCCTGTTTTTCCCGTGGAGCGTGCATAACCGTCCGCCGCATGGATTAAACCCTGCTCGTGACGCGGAAGAATCACTTCGATCTCATTCTTCCCATATAGGGCATCGAAAAGATCGATTGCCTGACCGCCCGGATAACCAAACAAGATTTCAACCTGCTCTTCCTTCAATGCTTTTACAAAAAGCTCCGCACCTGAGATTTCCATTCTTTCCTCCTGTTGTGAAAGCAATGCAAGTGTTCACTTGCATCCAGCGTAATATTAATGGCACCATCTGGTTTGACGGTACCATTTTAATTCTTCTACTTGGATCTGTCGTGAATAGATACAGATCGGAAGATCGTTTATATACCCAAATGATTTATGAATAACGTTACGTTTACTCTTTTCAGGCCTGCTGTATCCCGGTCAGAAACAAGGATATGCTGTTTTTAATGTATTCTTCCTGCTTTACCCCTGTTAAGTCGTCTCCGAAGGATGCTTTCAGAAAAGTAAAACCAAAGGTGGCTGAAAACATGGTCATGGCAAGGGCTTCAAAATCATAGCTTCCGATTTTACCTTTCTGGTGCATCTGTTCAAAGTATGAAACCAATGACTGAAGGAAGGCTTCGGGAATTTTCATAATATATGGCTTGGTCTCTTCATAGATCTGTGGAGCGCGCAGACCCACCGAAAGGCTGACAAAATCCTGTGTGACCCGCTCCAGATAATTTCTCATGAACATTTCCAGATCAGGCTGCAGTTCCCATTTCACATCCCGAAATACAGCCGGCGAGACATTTGCCCGCCATTTCTCCTGCTCCATTCCCGATAATACGATATCCTTCTTCCCGTCGAACTTTCGAAATATGGTGCATTCATTGACGTGGGATCTTTTTGCGATATCCTTCGTCGTTGTTGCGACATAGCCCTTTTCCTTGATGAGTTCCATTGTGGCATCGATTATTTTTTGTTTGGTTTCGTCCAATGCTAATCCCCCCGTGTGCAAGTGATTATTCCATTGTGCAAGTGATTATTTCGTTATGCAAGTGGTTACTTGCATTCTATCTTGTTTATACAGAACTGTCAAGAAAATTTAGCTCACAGTCCATTGTTGTTTATTTGCTTTGTTGGACGATCAGAAGAACACGCGACCAAAGCCATATTCATATTCTTTAAAGTGCACCTTCAAACATTAGACTTTCGTCCAACATTTGGGGTGCACCTCAGTTTTCAGCTTTCACTTCAGTTATTAGCTTGCACTTCCGTTTCCAGCTCTTTACCCTTTGTTATTTATAGGATATTCCATCTGCTTCAGTTTCACGTAGATAAAGAAGGGAATGCCGATCAGGATCAGCAGAAAACCATACATAACATACTCCGCCCCGGACCCGAAGACTGTGTACACTGAGTAGTAAAAGGCGATCAAGCTGACGGTTCCTTTCCTAATAAAGTCCATGATGTTCAGCGGTCTTCGGAATTGTATTGACAACATCAGATCTGAAGCCGCTCCAAACGCATAAAAGACCAGGTAGGATACAACCGCCAGAAGCACCAGAAAATTATAGATGCTTATGCTCGTATTGAAATAGCTCAGGAACATGACGACTGACATGAGAACTCCGTTGAGCAGCAGCGCGAAATCCGGTGTCCGATATTTTGGATGGGTCCGGGCAAACTTTTTAGGAAACAGTCCCTGCTCTCCCAGAGAGTAAGCAACACGTGCGCCGGACAAAATCCACGCGCCTATGCATCCGAAGGCCGAAATAACGACGCCCAGAGAAATCAATCCGCCGGCCCAGTACCCGCCTGTAGCCTGTTGAATGATATCTGAAAAAGGTGAAGTTGAAGCAACCAGCTTATCCTGAGGCATATTTCCCGCCGCCAGGATGATGAGAATCAGATAGATTAGGACAACAAATATCGTTCCGATCAATGTTGCCTTTTTCACCGTGGCAGCATCTTTAACTTCTCCTGCGTTGACACTCGCCCCCTCAAAACCGATAAAGGACCAAAGGGCAAAGGCAACCGCGATGGGAAGCGTAGAGATTCCGCTTACGTCGGGACTGCTGACCGTGCTGTAATTTTGCGGATCAATGTGGAACGCTGCGATTACCATAAAAAGCAGCAGCGGCACCAGCTTCACCAGTGTCAGGATCAGATTGAGGTTTCCCGCCGCTTTGACTCCAAAATAGTTGATGGCAGTATAAATCCAAATGACCACCACTG
The DNA here is from genome assembly GCA_029266295.1 of Bacillota bacterium. Taxonomy (GTDB): domain Bacteria; phylum Bacillota; class Clostridia; order Peptostreptococcales; family Anaerovoracaceae; genus Anoxybacterium. The sequence goes on from JAQSXD010000091.1 coordinate 5,625, forward strand.
ATAAAACGATCTGGCTGAGCGAACTGTTGGCCAGTGCGGGGAAGAAATATCCGGCGTAGCTGATTCCTCCTACGATAATTGCTCCGTTTGCGATCCAGCACCCACACCAGTAGGACCAACCGACAATAAAGGCGGGCAGGTCTCCGAAGGCCTCTTTTGTATAAGCGACAGCGGATCCCGTTACCGGGCTGCGCTCTCCCAACCGAGCAAAGGATACGGCCAGAAAGACCGTTCCGAGCCCGGTGATGACTAGTCCGAGAAAAGAAACTTTGGGGTTGCTCAATTGAGCGAACCCCTGGGGTAGCATATAAATTCCGGTACCGATCATCTGCCCCACGATGATGGCCATTGCGGACCATAGTCCGATTTCCCTTTTCAGTTGACCGGATTGTTCTCCGGAGCAGGTAGGGTTGGACGATCGATCCCTGATGTTCTTAATAAATTTCATAAGCTTACCAACTTTCTATACTTGAGAGAAATATTGGTTTGAACCATGGATTTAATCCTGCATTTGTGCTGTGACTGCCCGTTTTCTGATATAGAAGGATGCGATAATACCGATGACACTGACAATTCCCAGATACAGGAATACATAGGTATACCCGCTTCCACCATACTTGTCGATCCAGGAGCCGAACAGCGTCCACATGAAGAAGTCGGGTGAATAGCCGATCACGGATGCGATACCTACGGCGGTGCCCATTATGACGGCAGGAATCCTTGTCTCACTGGCGATAGAAAACATGATACCATACAATGCGAGACCAAACAAGCCGGGCAGCAGGGTATAATAGCTTACCAGGGTCACACTGGCCGTTGATGGGATCGCCAGTACGCCGAAATACAATAAGGCCAGCAGGGTGAACAGAATCATGAACCAGCGGCTGGTGGAATGGAATACCTTGTCTGCAATCATGCCACTGACGGGTGCCAGTAAATAGAAAATATAAGTTCTGATGATGGACAGAACACCGGATTCTTCCGGAGTAATACCAACCACTTCCGTCAGATATGGGGTAAACATGGTTCCTCCGCTGTATCCGACGGTATAGGCGGCAAAGATGATGAACGCAAAAACCCACACGGTAGGATTGCGCAGCACTTCTCCAAGCTGGCTGACCTTGAATTCATTGATTTTCACATCGGTTCCGATATATAGCTTTTCCTTTACAAAAATAAATACCAGCAGTGCGGCAATTAGCGTACTGGCTGCATAGGTCAACACACAGATGGTGAATTTTGCCGACCCGTCCGCACCCATGCTTGATAAATTCAGTGCCACGGAATTCACGATGGCGCCGGTTACGCCGTTGCCCAGATAGTAAAGGCCGAACAGGAATCCCTGCTCCTGCTCCGTACCGATCATACGGATAGTTTTCATCAGAGAGCCCCAGAACACAAAGGTTGTCGAAAATGCAAACAGGAACCAGATAATCAGAGCGGTTCCATAACCTGACGCAAGGGTGAGGATTCCAGTCAATATTGAGGTTGCAAGTAAAGAAATCAAAATGCACCTTTTCGTAGATAACTTGTCTGCGATCATTCCTCCAGGGATATAGAGGGCCATACAACCGATGGCATAAGCTGTGGATAATACACCCAACTGCGTGTTGGTGATGGACAGGGCTTCAAGCTGCCAATCATAAAACACATAACGGATATAAGGGATCAGATAAATGGACCCGCCGGCAACACCAAGAGACAGGATTGCCAGATACTTGCTGGTTCGACTCATAGTAACCTCCTTAATAAATGTAATAAAAATAAAAAAATGAATCGGATAACATTGCTTGGCCGGAGCCGCCCGCAGACACAGAGTCTGCGGTGCCCTTTCCGGCTGGGATTATTGTTTGATGTATAGGGCATCCACTGCGCAGATCCCCTCCTCGTAGACAAATATAGGGTTGATGTCCAGTTCCCTCAGTTCCTTTGCCCGTTCCGCCGCCATCTCTGAGATCCGGACGATTGCGTCCGACAACGCATCAAGATCGCTTTTTGGCGCACCCCGATATCCGTCCAGAATGCGAAAGCTCTTTAGCTTCCGTATCATATTGTCTGCTTCTTTCCGGGAGATCGGAGCCAGAGCCATGGACGTATCCTTAAAGATCTCTACGAAAATTCCGCCGAGACCGACCAGGACGCAGGGTCCGAATTGAGGATCATTGTTAACCCCCAGAATGACTTCCGTGCCTTTCTCCGCCATACTGCAGATCTGCACGCCCCTGATATCGGGATTTTCGAAATGCGTCTTTGCATTTTTCAGTATGGTATCATACGCTTCCATTGCTTTTTCAGGGGAATTGAGATTTAGAATAACGCAGCCCACGTCGGATTTGTGAAGGATATCAGGACTGTCTACCTTGGCCACAGCCTTCTTCAGCTTCAGTCTGGTGAAGATTTCACCTGCTTCTTCCCTGTTACGGGCTACTTCAAAGATGCCGCAGTCGATACCATATTTCTGAATCAGCATTTTGCTCTCGCTTTCCGTGAGCGCTGTACTGACTCTGCCGGCCCCTTCTTCCTGTGGCAGTTTGGATTTTTCTGACGATGACCTTTGGGTCATCGTCAAATCGCTCAGTATGGCAACTTCCAGATTGTGATCCTCAGGCCGGTAGCCTGTAAAATCCAATATGTTTTTTATAATTTTCAGCGCGTACCGTGAGGTTGGAAGCACCGGGACGCCGATGCGCTCCAGCTTCTTTACATACTCCCTGTTTCGGGTATTCTCCGCGAACGGAAGCATTAGGCATGGTTTTGCCCATTCTTCCTTCATGACCCGTTCCAGCGCTTCCGACATATAGTAGATCGCATTGTCAGAAATCTCTTCCAGCAGAGTATAACCGATTGCCACGATTCCCACGGCGGGGTCCTTCATGACTGCTTCACAAACAGATCCAAATTTATTGATGTCATAGGACAGCGATGCCGTCGAATCCAGCGGATTGTTGACGGTAGCATAGCTAGGAAGGACCACTTCCAGAGCCTTTACGGTTTTTTCGCTGAAGTCTGGATAATTCAAACCGGTGATCTGACCGAGATCGGCGCAGATACCTGTCTCACCGCCTGATAAGCTGATACTGGAAAAGCCGTTGTTTTCGGGAAGCTTTTTCAGAACCGCCAGCGCCTGAGCCGTAGAAATTAGTTCTTCCAAATCGTCGACGCGGATGACGCCGAACTTGTCAAACAGAGCGTCAAATACTTTGTCACTGCCGGAAAGGCTTCCGGTGTGGGAGGCCGCCAACGCCTGACCCTTTGCAGACCTTCCGGTCTTCAGCACCACGATGGGCTTACGCTTGAGCGCCGCTTTTTTCAGGGTTGCCGCCAGTTTTGCCGGCTGCTTGCTTCCCTCCATATAAAGAGCGATGACCTGGGTATCCTCGTCGTCTACTAAAAAGTCCAGATAATCTTCTATGGTGGTGATCTTCCCGTTGCCGGACGAAATGGCGTAGGAGAAGCGGATGCTTGGTGCTTCCATCATGGAAAGAACCAGCTGGCCGCTCTGTGAAACCACTCCCACGGCGCCTTTTCTATCCCTTTCATTTGAAATAAACGCATAAGGATAAATCATATCCACATAATTGGCGTAACCTGCACAGTTGGGGCCCATAAGTGCAATGTCAAGCTCCTGACAGAGTGCCTTGAGCCGCAGTTCAGCCTGAGCACCTTCTTCGGTGCCCACTTCGCCATAACCGCTGGCAAATACAACTGCCCCGCGTGCTCCCTTTTTCGCCCCTTCCCTCAGAAAATCTTCCACGGTGGACATCGGCGTTGCGATGACGAGCAGTTCAACGGGCTCCGGCAGGTCGGAAATGGAAGGATAGCAGCGAACGCCTTGAACCTGTTCCCGCTTTGGGTTTATGAAATAATAATCTTCGGGATTCATGTAACGAATGATGTTTCTGCAGGTATCGCCTCCAAACCCTTCTTTTTCGCTGGCTCCGATGACGGCTATCTTTTTCGGCTTCAATAATTTACTGATATCCATCTTTCCGCTCCTCATATTTCTTTTTTGCTTGTTTCCGAAAGACCTGTATTGAAAACAAGCTCGTTCTTTGGATTGCTTTTTCCTTTTTCCAGGAAGAAGTTTTCGATTCCCTTCCATGTGATCTCTGCATCAAACATCGCACCGGAGGCTGCCAGTGCTCCCAGCATGACGATATTTGCTCCCTTGGGATTCTCCGCTTCGTCCGCGATGCGGGTGGCATCCACTTCATAGACCTGAATATCTTTGCGAAAATTATACTGACCGATCAGGGTTTTGTTGGCGACGACCACGCCGCCGGGCACTACATTTTCTTCAAACTTGGCAAGAGAAGGCATGTTCATAACAACCAGAATATCGATTTTGGTTACAAAGGGGCTGGCTATTTTCCCGTCGGAAATCTTTACGTTGCAATTGGCTGTTCCGCCTCGCATTTCACTTCCGTAGGAAGGAATCCATGTTACGTTTTTACCGACGTCTACGCCGGTTTTTCCCATGATGAGACCAGCTGTAAGCACGCCCTGTCCACCGAATCCTGCAAATATAAGATTCATTATTTGCCACCTCCTTTGAACTCGCCCAGAGGGTATACGGTCTGAACCGTCTGGTTGATCTGCTGGCATGCGTTTAGCGGTGTCATTCCCCAGTTGGTGGGACAAGGCGACAGGATCTCCACAAGGCTGTATCCCTTTTTGTTTTTCTGCGCCTCAAAAGCCTTTCGGATATATTTCTTCGTTTTGGTGATTTCCTTGATATCCGTCATAGTTCCAGCGTACTCATGAGCTTGATCACGTCCAGCGGGTTTCCCGTGATGGAAACATCCCTGCCGTAGGGTGAGGTTGTCGTGCGTTGATTCTCCAATGTGGTGGGAGACATCTGACCGCCGGTCATGCCGAAGTTATTGTTGTTGATGAGGATCACGGTGATGTTTTCATTTCGGATTGCGGCATACATGGTCTCTGAAAATCCGATGGCAAGGGCGTCGCCGTCACCCTGATAGGAGAAAATCATGTTGTCGGGTCTGCACCGCTTTAATCCCACCGCCACAGCGGAGGCACGTCCATGCTGAGACTGAACGATGTCGACACCATAGGTATCAGGCATCAGGGATGAGCATCCAACGGCAACGGCACAGATTGCTCCCTTGTCCTCGTTCATTTCCTCCAGCACCTCCGCAATAAGCCGGTTTACAATGCCATGTCCGCAGCCGGGACAGAATTTATGATCCACGTAAAGGATTTTAGATCGTCGTTTTTCCATTTTAGTAAACCTCCTTTGCGTTGCCGGCAAAGATGTCCCTTACAGCCGACAGGATTTCTTCCGTCTCGTAGACCTTCATTCCACCACGGATCGGATAGGTGGGCCTACAACGTGAGGCCATCACCACGTCCTCAATCATCTGGGACAGGCATGACATTTCCACACTTGCGAAATACTTTACATGCTCCAGCTTTTCGAACGCTTTTACCGGGAAAGGATAGAGGGTAATAGGACGGATCAGCCCCACCTTCATGCCTTCTTTTCTTGCAGATTCCACGACTTCCTCGCAGATCCTGGACGAAATTCCATAAGCAACCAGAACCAGCTCGGCATCCTCGGTTTGGACTTCTTCCCACCTCTGTTCGTTTTCAACCATTTTGTCGTATTTGTTTTTTAAGTAATTGTCATAATCCAGGTTGTAATACATGATGGAGGTGTGGCGCTTGTTCTGACCGTCACCTTTCCCCTTCATGGCCCATGGCAGAGCGTCCTGATCATGGTTTTTCATCTCCGGAAAATCCACCGGCTCCATCATCTGGGCAATGGAGGCATCGGAGAGGAGAAGGACAGGATTTCTGTACTCTTCCGCTTTGTCAAAGGCCAGAACCATTAAATCAACGGTCTCCTGTACAGAATTCGGGGCGTAAACGAGACATCGGTAGTCTCCGTGGCCTCCATTTTTCACCGCCTGCCAGTAGTCTCCCTGACCGGTGTAGATATCCGCCAGACCGGAGCCATAGCGCTGTACGTCCACAATCACGCAGGGCAGCTCAGCGGATGCGATGTAGGAAATCCCCTCCTGCATCAGGCTGAATCCGGGCCCGGAGGAGCTTGTAAAGGCTCTGGCGCCGGCAGCAGCAGCACCGTAGACCATAGAAATTCCCGAAATTTCGGATTCTGTCTGAAGGAAGACGCCTCCGATCTCCGGCATTCTCCATGATAAATATTCCAGAATCTCGCTTTGGGGAGTGATGGGATAGCCTGCGAAGAATCGGCATCCTGCGCGAATGGCGGCCTCAGCCACTGCGTCATTCCCTTTCATCAGTTTCTTTGTCATGCCTTGGCCTCCTCCTCAAAGATTTCATATACATAATCCGGGCACACATTGTAGCAGATCCCGCAGGTAATGCACTTGTCCCGGTCTACTTCCGTTGTCATGTATCCGGCGCTGTTGATGGGGCCGGTCATGTTCAGAGCTCCTTTGGGACAGTTGACAATGCAGTAATGACAACTTTTACAGGATTCTCTGTGAATGATAAGCTTCTCCATAATCTCCTCCGTCTATATATCAGGTGTGTCGAAGGTATCGGGAACAAACAATTCCCGGGCAACCTGCCTCGTTGTCTTCTTTTCTTCCGCTGCCTTCTCAAAGACCAGCCGTGTGTTCTTCCGGATCAAACATACGGTATCGCTTACAATGGCTTCGGGAACACAGGGAACCAGACCGAAGACAGCTACGTCGTAAATCCGGATGCCTCCGAGATTTGTCACGAAATCCACGCAGATATCCACGTTCCTCTTTGCCAGAATTTCATCCGCTTCGGCAGTGACCGGGATATTGGCCGCCTCTACGATCAGGCTGGCTTTTACCTTATGGGCATTGTCCTTATGGATCACGTCTTCCAGAGCGGCAGGAACGAGAATATCGCAGTCCACATCCAACCATTCGCTATTCTTCAGTACCTGATAGCCCGGTTCGAAGGCGCTCTGGTCCAGCTCTCCCTTAGCCTTTCTGGTTTCGACGAGCTTCTTGACATCCAGTCCGTCCTGACATACCACCAGGCAATTGGCATCGGCAATTCCCACAACCTTGTACCCCATTTGATCAAGATTAATGGCCATGGAAGCGCCTACGCAGCCGAAGCCCTGAAGGACGACGGTAGCGCCTTCTCTCCCTGATTTAATTTTCCAGGCCTCATCCAATCCTGCGGCACAGCCGTAACCGGTGATCATGTCATACATCTTAAACCCATCATAGGTCATATCGCAAAGCTTGTCGTGGTCCTCGATACATTTGATGATTCTTGGATCCGTCTTCATCTCCTTTGTGGCAGGCAACCCGATCCCAAGCTCGTCCAGAATCCCCAGCACATCACCATAATCGACCCCTAGATCCCCGCCAATGGATACTCCGGCCTTAATGTAAGGAGCCATGGCAACCAGATATCTTCTTAAAACGTCCTTTGCATCAGGCGCTTTGTAATCATAAGCGATTCCGCCCTTACAGCCTCCCGTGGTCATGGATTCGGAAGCTTTATATTTATATCCCATCGTAGTTGCCAGACGGACGACTTCTTCTTTGGTAACCGTCGGGTGCATTCTGGTACCGCCCCCGCAGTAATGGTTTACAAAATTATAAGCACAAAGCCACCCTTTTGCGTCGCTTTCTACATCATTCCATTCGACAATAGCATAAGGTCTTTTTTCCATACTCTTATTCCTCCATCTTCATCATCAACTGACAAGGCGCAAAGCGTGCCGTATTTTGTCGATTGATGAATACTAGAACGTGCTCCATTAACTGATAACAAGCGCTTGTTTGCCTCAAGTGTATATGCATACCGCAAGCTGTGTCAACGTCAAAAAAACTGATGAATACTTGTGTTCTAAAGCAAATTATAGATCCAAACTGCTAATTTTCAACATTATTTTTTTGTATTAAATTCAAAACACAGTTTACGTATACATGTATATTTTTAAAAAACATTATCCTGTTGCATTGTCTCATATACGTGTGTTATATTTTAAACAAAGATTGGGAAAAAAGGAGGCGATTATTTGGATATCACATCTCTGCGGCATATGGCCATGGATAATATACTATCCAAAATTCACAGCGGCGAGTTTTCACAGGAGAACATCATTACGGAGACGATGATTTGTGAAGCGCTGAATATCAGCAGGACACCGGCGCGTGAAGCGCTGATCGAGCTGGTGGCCAACGGAGTTTTGGAAAGGGTTCCCAGAAAGGGTTACGCGATAACAAAGTTTGATCATAAAACAAAGCTGGGGGCTTACGAAATCCTGGCGAATATGGATGCACTGGCAGCCAAGCTGGCCCTTCCCAACATGACCGCTGCCGATCTCGACAAGATGCGGGAGCACATCGATTTAGCCAACGTTGCGATCAAATACAAGAATTACCCGGCTTACTGCGAACAGCAAGAAAACTTTCACAGCGTTTATATCAACAAGTGTGACAACAAGCAATTGATGGCGCTGTTAAAGCAGATCAAGGCGACGCTGGACCGATACACGTATTACAGTAAGGATGAGACCGAACTCTTTGCCATATGCGCTTCCATGAATAAGGAGCACTTGGAAATCGTAGAGCTTTTTGAAAAAGGCGATAAAAAGAAGCTGTTTGAATATCTTTCGGACAACCATTGGTCGACAAAAGCACCTCATTTAATATGAATGGGCCGCAGCATCGAGCCTAGGGAGCTGGAGGCGCAGCCGTTGGCTTCCGCTGTATCCTTCCTATTGCAGGCGGAATTGGCAACTTTCACCATTAGAACGTGTGCCCAATGGGCACACGTACATTAAAACATGCCGCCTATGGGGCAGCATGTTTTATAGGAATTATGTCTCTTCTTCTATGCGATTAAGCATCCTCGTCTATGATTTCACAGGACAGCAAATCATCATAGGTTTGTCTGCGTATTGACAACTCGTCCTCTCCGTTCTTGACAAATACCAGTGCCGGTTTCGGAGTCATATTGTAATGATTCGACATGGAATAATTGTATGCGCCCGTATCTAAAACCGCCAGATAATCTCCCCTCTCGAGCTTCGGCAAACAGATATCGTAAATCAGAACGTCGCCTGTTTCACAGCATTTCCCCGCAATGGTTACCAGTTCTTCTTTCGGCTGATCCGCTTTATTCGCGACTACCGCACTGTATTTTGCACCGTAGAGGGATGGACGGATATTATCCGGCATGCCCCCGTCAACGGATACAAAGGTCCTGATGCCTGGGATTTCCTTAATGGTTCCAACAGAATATAGCGTGATTCCTGCGTTTGCTATGATCCATCTGCCAGGTTCGACGTACAAATCTGCCATTTTCAGTTCATTTTCCTTCAGCAAACGATTCAATTCATTCACAATCGTATCCATAAATTCTGAAAAGTCAACTGTTTTCTCCTTTTCAATGTAGTCAACGCCATAGCCTCCACCGATATTGAGCACCTCGGTATCAATTTGTAATTGATCCTTGATTTCTTTCATCCGGGCGACTATTTTTCGGATTGCTTCTAAATAAAAATCTATCTTAAAAAGCTGTGAACCAATATGGAAATGCAGCCCTGAATAATGCAGATTTTCTGAAGCATTGATCAGTTTTACAGCATCCTGCAATTCGTTCAGCGAGATGCCGAACTTACTGTCCTTTCGGGCCGTATTCATGTATTGGTGTGTTTCCGCTTCGATTGAAGGGTTGGTCCGAATCAATAGATTCACCTTTCGATCGAGTCCCGGGACTAAGCCCGAAAGCAATTCAATCTCCGACATGCTGTCTACGACTATTTTGCCAACGTGATTGGATATGGCGTATGTAAGGTCATCGAAGGTTTTGTTATTGCCGTGGAATACGATATGCTCTGGCTTGACACCAGCTTTCAGTGCAGTATAAATCTCTCCGCTCGAAACGGCATCCACGCCGATATTTTCGTCGATCAATATTTTGCACATTCTCTGAGTCAGGAAGGCTTTGCTTGCGTAAAATGCCTTTGTTCCGGGGTACTTATCGAGAAAGGACTTTCTGATCACACCAATTTTTTCCCTGATGATGTCCTCGCTCACGACATAAAGCGGTGTGCCGTACTTTTGGGCCAAAGCCACAGTATCCACTCCCGAGAAGTAATAATTGCTGCTTTTCTTCATTTGTTTGCTCCTTGTAAGTTACTATCAAGTGAATATCACACATTTTTCTCAAACTCAAATCAATGCATTTTCAATGATGGACAACGTGCATTGATCCGAGTCCAGCCTAGCTCTCGCACCGATTGGGATTGTCATCTTGTGCACTCCATGACCACACTTCAGCCCTTTTATCGTGGGAATCCCAAGCGGTACGATGATGTCCTGAATCACTTCCTCCAATGTGAGCGTATCTTCAAGATTGCTTTCATAATCCAGAAACTCTCCGATTACAATACCTGCGCATTGCTGGAGCTTGTTTGCCAGTTTGAGCTGATTCAGCATCCTGTCGATTCGGTATACAGCCTCATCGATGTCTTCGATAAAGAGGATCTTTCCTCTTGTGTCGATTTCGTATTTCGTCCCTATGGTCGATAAGATCAAGGCCAGATTGCCTCCTGTGACCGGCCCTTCCGTTACACCTCCCACAAGCCTGCTGAGTCTTTCCCCTTCAGGATTCTTTAACAGCCCAATCGGTTCGGAACCGGTGATGGCATGAAGAAAACATTCCACACTATAGTCGCTGTTATCCGCACCAAGATCAGTGGCAACCATAGGGCCGTGGAAGGTGATCAAATTTGCAAGTTGGCTGAATGCAATATGAAAAACCGTAATATCGCTGTACCCTACAAAAACCTTCGGTTTTTTCCTGACAAGGTCATAATCGAGCAGATCCAGGAGCCGGCCCGATCCATTGCCTCCCCGCACGCATAGAATGCCGTCAATCCCGTCGTCTGCAAACATGCGGTTGATATCGTCTGCCCTGATGTCATCACTCCCTGCCAAATACCCTCTTTTGTGATTGAGTGATTCTCCGTATACTAGATTAAACCCATATCGCTTCAGCAGATCTGCGCCCTTTTTCACGGCTTCATTTGATGCAGAGCTCCCCGGTGCGATCAGGCCGATCGTATCGCCCTTTTTTAAATGTCTTCCTTTGTTCATATCATAAAACCCCCATTTGATATTAACCAATTAGATGCACCCACGAAAGTTATCATTGTTCCCCTAGATTCTTTTTTCCTCTCTCGAGTCCCAATAATCCGTCTTTATGCCGATTACCTCCGAGGTAAAACGTTCCCCTTTTGTCCTGATGTAATGGTCCGTCGCCTTGATTACGTAC
>JAQSXD010000092.1 GCA_029266295.1 Bacillota bacterium
ATCGAAACAGCGAAAGCAGTATTGGGAACCGGATCTGTGGGAGACGGAAAGATCTTTGTATATAATGTAGAAAATGCAGTTCGTATCAGCACCGGTGAAGAAGGTTATGACGCACTGCAGTATAACGAAGAAAAAAGAGCCTAAAGCAATTTTCTAAAACCCATATATATTTTCAACCCTTGTTACCTTTAACGTATGAAGTGCAAGGTTTTGAATACCGAGCACTTCATGCAAAGGTGACAAATGAAATCACCTTTGCTTTCATTTATTTCCACTGCAAAGTTGCAGTGATTAAAACGCCGGTATCGGCGTATATTATTTTTTGAGACATAAAATAAAAGTGTTTGAAAATTCTTAATTCGGTGATATAATGAGAAATTATATTTGAAAGGTGGTGGTGAGTCAGATGCAAAAGATACTATTGGTATCGAGGAAAGGCAAGAGTAAAGATATGCTTGTTCAGCTTTTGGAAATGGATTCGACCGCGCAAATCGCAACAGCACATACAGAGGAAGACGCAGCGTCCCTGATGGAAAAAACAGAGTTTGATCTGGTTATTATTAACTCACCGCTGGAGGGAAAGACTGGGGTAGACCTAGCAACCTATGCCGCGGAAAAATATACCGCAGGTATTCTATTAGCGATTCAGATTAAATATGCAAATATCGTGGCGCAGAAAGTCGAGCCATACGGGGTTTTGGTTGTGGGGAAACCAATCGTCAAGGCCTTTTTCAACCAGGCTGTAAAATTTGCGGAGGTCACAAGGCAGAGAGTTCTGACCTTGAAGGAAGAGAATATTCACCTGCATATGAAGCTGGAGGAAATGAAACTGATCAACAGAGCGAAATGCGTATTGATTCAATACCTGTCCATGTCGGAAATGCAGGCGCATAAATATATTGAAAAGCAGTCAATGGATATGAGGCTTTCAAAATATAACGTCGCAAAGCGGATCCTGAAGGCCTATGAACAGGAAGCTCCCAACCAGCAATAAAGGATTCCTATCGCTGCCACAATGTTTCGGTTGCGATAGGAATTTTGTTTAATTCGTCTTTATCTTAAGGCAGTTTCGATCCATTGAATTGTCGGTTGTTTCTTTCTGTTTGGAATGTGCAGGTAATGCTCCTGATCGGGATACCCTACCATCAGCGCACCATAAATCTGGCAGTCCTCCGATAGCTTGACCAGCTGGCGGAGTGCTGGAATTTGATTGCACATTCTGGTCAGATATCCTGCCCAGCAGGTACCTAAGCCATTGGCTTGCAAGATCAGCTCCGCATTGTAGAGTGCCAGAGCTGAATCTACGGATGGATTTATGGAAGTTGCCTTTGCAGCAGCTAGAATAAGGGTATTCGCAGTACCGGTCACTACGTTGCGCCCCACTTTATAAAGGGATGCGATTTCAGGAGAAGTTCCTGTTTCGTCAACATATTTGAGAATATGATCCATGATCTCCTGAATGAAAGGTTTTCCGCTTACCACGATCCACTCGGCTGGATGATCGTTCTTCGCGCTGGGTGCCCAAGCCGATGTTTTCAGCGCATGAGCAATGATTTCTTTGTCCACTGGGTCGGATTTGAAGCTGCGATAAGATCTTCTCGCAAGTAAGTGATACTCGATCAGATCAGGGAAATCATCCGGCAATGAAGGAAAATCTCCCTGCAAAGTTCCATTCAGATCCTCCAGAGAAATTGCCTCTCTGGGACATACTGCTGCGCAATGAAGGCACTGGATGCAAAGAGTTTCTCTGATGCATTCCGGCTTTCCGCTGCTGGTTTCCAATACCTGAAAAGGACAGGCTTTCACGCACTTCATACAGCTGATACAGCGTTCTGCGTCAATATAAATCAAGTTAATTTACCTCCTAATAAATAAGCACTTATATCGATTCTCTAAATTCAATTTATCATAGACTGAGATTGAACCGTTGCGATATAAGCGGTATTGCTGACTGCATGCCATTGGATGTCATATCCAAAGGCAGTAAATACTGCCCTGAGTGGTATGTAGGTTCTTCCATCGGAAATGACCGCGGTTGTATCCATTGGAATTGTCTGCCCATCCACCAAAAGACTGCTTTCTCCGATGGTGACCTGGACTGTGACACCGCCTTTCAAGGCAGTTACGGTTTTGGTCGCGGCATTGTAAGTCACTTCCGCACCGATGGTCTCAAGGGGCTTTCTCATGGGGAGCATCATCCTGTTGTTTGCGTCAATGAAGGGAACTCCATACCCTTCCATTGGGTTAAAAACCAATTCTCTTTGATTCAGAATCACTGTGATATGCCGGTTTACTTCATTCAGTGAGGCATGATCGGTTCTGGTGATCAGATCATCAATCATGGAAACGACGCTTCGCTCATCGGTAAGATCTTCGTTAACGTCAAACAGCATTACTCCGCCAGCTTTTTTCATCGCGATATAGGTTTTTTCCCGGAGGGTGTTCAGTCCGTTATAGTAAGATTCCGAAGGCGTTGTAGCAGCATAATCCTGGTATGCGTAATCAGGGTTTTCAGCTGCAAGATGACGATATTGTTTCCAGCTGGGCCTTGCGTATAGGGGCATTCCAAGAATGATTTTTTCCTTTGGGACTCCCCTGTTCAGCCAATAATCAATGGACGTATTGGCAAACCAAAGCGGGCTATGATCCCCATTATTCATATCGTATGCCATGACATTGATGAAGTTGAAGCTGTTCAGGCAGGTGTCTGTCATCAGTTTTGATACTTCCGGGCCTGCTGTGGTGGACCAGGCTCCGTTCAGCGCCGCTGTCAACTCCTTCTGATCCTTGTCCAGGGCCTTTTTGAGGTCCACAACGAGTTTTTCATAATTTCCGATGGAGCCTGAATTGGGATGCTCCCAGTCCAGCTCCAAACCGTCAAGTTGATATTCTTGAATGAAGGCACAGACATTCTTTACAAGGTTCCTTCTGGTTTCATCGGATGCCGCAAGGGTTTCAAATGTAGAAACGAGCGGGGTGCCCTGGTAGGACCAGCCTCCAAGAGCGATAAAAACTTTTGCTCCATCCCGGTGAGCCTGAGCGGTCAATTCCCTGAGTTGATCGGGTTTCTCAAGGGGAATGAGACTTCCATCTGCCTTAGGAATCAGGAAGGCATAAATGACATGGGTTAATTGATCTGTCTGCAGGTTCGCAAGCGGCTCATCAAACAGAGCGCCTGAGTAGTAACCGATCACTTTAAAATCTCCGGATTGTATGGTACTTACGGCACTTTCCCCTGCTGCGGCACGTTCGTAAGCCATAACCGTTGGAAGTCCTAAGGCGGCAATTAATACAAAAATCATGCTATAAATAAAACTCTTTTTTAACGTTCTTTCCATTGGTATCCCCCATCTCTTTTGCTGTGTTTAGTTCTTTCGTTTCTTTTTCATCAATACCACTGCAGTGCAAATTGCAGCCACTCCGATGACGACAACACCGGCAAGCAATAATGGTCCGGGTCCCCCGGCCACAAAGATAGCCGTTGGGCCGTCAGCGCCTCCAATTACTCCAATACTCATTGGTACCTCCTTTGACGGTTTCTATTCATTTCAATTATACCATTATACCATAGGATCGGCAGAAAGAGGTATTCTAGGAAAGATTGAGAGAGGGAAAAAAGACAAATTAATGAAAAGAATCTTGAATTTGGATCAGGAACGCTAAAATTAAGGCTGCTTATAAAGCAGCCTGCAGTAGCGGTATTTTATAAATTTTATGAAAAGACTTATTTTTCATATGCGACAAGAATGATATCCTTATCGTTTAATGTACGCAGCTTTGACTGGAATTCATTGATCCGAGCGACTTCCGTTTCGGAGAGCTCGGCAATCTTTGTCATATTGTTGTAATCGTTCATTTACTGACTCCTTTCCTAAGTTGATGATTCTAAAGGCTATTCGAAAGATGATTCTCAAGTTTGGTATTAGGATGTACAGTTGACTTTGATTTATCCGAATTCATCCGAAAGAAAGACTCCTTCCGATGAAAATAAAAAACCATAAACACGGCTCATGTTTATGGTTTTTTATCTATTTAATAATAATGAGAGGAAAACAATTTTTAGAAAAGTGATTCATCACTTTCCGGAACAAGTCTTATACGCTGAAGAGCAATTCTCCGTAGGTTGGGAATGGCCAGCTAGAGGATGCAGTTAAGGTTTCCAATGTATCTGCAGCAATTCTGATTTCCTTCATAATAGGAAGAACCTTCTTATAGTAGTACTCAGATGCAGCAGCTGTTTCCTCAATTGCATTCACTTCAATCAGAGCGTTATCAAGTTCCTGTACAGATTTGTATAGGCTGACGGAGATCGAAGAGAGGCTTGTGATCAGTTCCTCTTCCAGCTCGGTCGTGATGTCTGCAATCAGTGCTTTTTTGCTGAGGGCGGTATCGGTCAGTGTTTTGATATAACCGGATACGGCAGGAAGAATGTCCTTGTTCACCATTTCCGCCATCGTCAGCGCTTCTATATTTAAAATGTTGGAGTATTCTTTTAAGGTGATGTCCTGTCTTGCACGAAGTTCTACTTCGGTGAATATGCAGTGCTTCTTGAACAGAGCAATATTCTTTTCTTTTACATAATGTGCAAGGGCATCCGGTGTAGCTTTCAGGTTCAATAAACCCCTCTGCGCAGCCATTTCAACCCATTCCTCAGAATAGTTGTTGCCGTTGAATACAATTCTCTTGTGCTTGATGATCGTCTCTTTTACGAGTGCTTTGATGCTGGTTTCCAGATCCTTGGAACCTTCCAGCGCATCAGCAAACTGACTTAAGGATTCAGCAACAACGGTATTCAGCATATAGCTGGGGCAAGAGATGGATGCACCGGAACCAGCCATACGGAATTCGAACTTGTTGCCGGTAAAAGCAAACGGTGACGTTCTGTTTCTGTCGGTGGTATCTCTTTTGAATGCGGGAAGAACGGATGCACCAATATTCATGGTACGGTCGCCTGTACCTGCATAGTCTTCATCTTTTTCGATGGCAGTGATCAAAGCTTCCAGATCTTCTCCGATAAACATGGAGATAATTGCGGGAGGCGCTTCATTTCCGCCGAGTCTGTGATCATTTCCTGCGCTTGCTACAGAAGCTCTGAGCAGATCCTGATATTCGTCAACTGCTTTGATTACCGCACAGAGGAATAAGATAAATTTCAAATTTCCGGCAGGGTTCTTGCCCGGTGTCAGAAGATTTTCTCCTGTATCGGTGGAAACAGACCAGTTGATGTGCTTGCCGCTTCCGTTAATCCCGGCAAATGGCTTTTCATGGAGAAGGCAAACCAAACCGTGCTTGGCAGCGATCTTTTTCATGAATTCCATGGTAAGCTGATTGTGGTCGGTAGCGAGATTTGAGGTTGTAAAGATCGGAGCCATCTCATGCTGAGACGGTGCGACTTCGTTATGTTCTGTCTTTGCCAGAACACCTACCTTCCAGAGTTCTTCGTTCAGCTCTTCCATAAAGGCAGAGACTCTCGGCTTGATTGTGCCGAAATAATGATCTTCCAGTTCCTGATTCTTAGGAGGCTTTGCTCCAAAGAGCGTTCTGCCGCAGTAAATCAGATCTTTTCTCTTGTCGTATAATTCCTTGTTGATCAGGAAGTATTCCTGCTCTGCACCGATGGTGGAATATACGCGTTTTACCTCATACTGTCCGAATAGTTTTAGGATACGCAGTGCTTGAACATTGAGCGCGTCCATGGAACGGAGCAGCGGGGTCTTTTTATCTAAGGCCTCTCCTCTATAAGAGCAGAAGGCAGTTGGAATACATAGTGTATGATCCTTTATAAATGCATAGGAACTTGGATCCCAGTTGGTATACCCTCTTGCTTCAAAGGTTGCTCTGATGCCGCCGGATGGAAAACTGGATGCGTCAGGTTCACCCTTAATCAGCTCTTTTCCGGAGAATTCCATGATTACTCCATCGCCGCCGTTGGGTGTGATAAAGCTGTCATGCTTTTCTGCTGTGATTCCTGTCATCGGCTGGAACCAATGGGTGTAGTGCGTTGCTCCCTTTTCAAGGGCCCAGTTCTTCATGGCGTTAGCAACGATACTGGCAACTTCCAGAGAAAGCGTGGTGCCTTCTTCGATATTTTTCTTCAAGGCCTTGTAGGTGTCTTTTGGCAAGCGTTCTTTCATGACTGAGTCGTTGAATACCATGCTTCCAAAGATTGAAGAAATCTTGTTCATTGGAATTCCTCCTTTAATTTATTTTTATTTTTTTACAAGTCTATTTTTTACAATTCGACAAAAATAGAAAAAGACGCCGTGGGTATTTCCCTACAGCGCCTTTGCTATAATGAATACAGTATAGCCTTTGTTTTTAGATATGTCAATAGATAAATGAATAATTTTTTATAATTTGTGGTACCCTTCATTAAAAAAAATACTTCCACTTTGCGGTAAACCCGTGTGCCGCCTTAATTTCATCGGAGCTTGAGCGCGGCATCCGGTTTATTGGTAATAATTCCATCCACTCCCTGCTCGTACGCAAGCCGCATATCTTCGGGCTCATCCACAGTCCAAACATTAACCTTCACCCCGGCCGTATGGGCATTTTCCACAAGTCCATCCATCAGACCAAAACGAAAGAAAGGATGCAAGCAGTCAGCACCGATAGATTGGGCATAGGCCCACGACTTTATTAACCCGCCGAAATATAAAATACCAATACATGCATCAGGCATTTGAGTACGCAATCCCTGCAGACTATGGTGATTAAAGGAAGAGAACATGGTACGCTCCTCCATTTTAAAATCTCGAATCAGCTTCGTAAGTTGTCTTACCAGTGTCGGGTCAGGAACGCGTTCTTCCTTGAGTTCAATATTTAAGAGCAGAGAATTGCCCTGCATAAAATCAAGAACCTCTGGCAGAGTTGGAATCCTGGCACCTGTATATTTAGGGTGCAGTGTGCCGGCGTCCAGCCTTTTTAATTGCGCCATGGTACAGCTTTCTACAAGGCCAGTTCCATCTGTTGTCCGTTCTAATACTTCATCGTGAATAACCGCCAACTGGCCATCGCTTGTCAAATGAATATCCAACTCTATCCCGTCTGCATTTTGCCTGGCCGCCAGTTCAAAAGCTTCCAGGGTATTCTCCGGCGCGGTAAAAGAGCTTCCTCTATGTGCCCAAACCAAAGTTTTCATACTTATTTCTTCCTTTCTCTTACTTAATTCCTTCCTTTTTTTATTATTTGATTGATTTCTCTGATTTTTTCAGGATCATACTTAAACTCATGCATATGGTCCAATAGACCGTTGGTTTCCTGCTGTACATCTGCCAGCTGTGTGTAGCAAAAACCGCAGATAATTTCGGAATCATGCAATGCCTCAATAAGACGGCGATAGGAACTTAAAAACTCCTCTTCGCTATCAGCGCAAGTATAACCCCAGCCATCCTCAGATGTTGCACCGCATATTCCTCCAAACTCTGTCAAAATCACAGGCTGGTCTTTGTAATGGTAGCCTTTCACAAAGGGCAGACGACCGATGATTTTACCGCTGTTAATTTTATTCCAGTCTTTTAAACAATTGGCAAACACCTGTTGCTGTAAAGGATCATCACTTGCTCCGTGGCGATAGCTATGTATGGCGCAGATATCCGTTTCCGTCATTTCCCATCCATCATTGGATATGACCAGACGGGTACTGTCAAGACTATGTGCTAAATGATAAAGTGCAAGAGAATAGTGCTGCTGTTTTGTGTTGTGGTAAATTTGTGGAACACCCCAGCTTTCATTCAGCATGTCCCATACAATAATCGAAGGATGATTATAATCTCTTTGTAAGACCTCTACCCATTCTCGCATAAACTGAGCGGCAGTGTCCGGTGTATAGCTGATAAAGCTTGCCATACCTCCCCAAACCAAAAACCCCAGCTGATCGGCCCAATATAGAAACCTTGGGTCTTCCACTTTTTCGTGTTTGCGGCAGCCGTTAAAACCCATGGATTTGGCCCGCAAAATATCCGCTTTGAAAGCTTCGTCAGTAGGAGCTGTCAGCAGGCTCTCCTTCCAGTAACCCTGATCCAGAATCAGTTTGGGATAATAGGGATGATTATTGAGGTAAAGCATTCTATTTTCTATCGTGATTTTGCGCATACCAAAATAGCTTTTTACTGTATCTGCTATCTTTTCGTCCACCAGCAGTTGGGCAGTCACGTCAAATAGTATCGGATTATCCGGACTCCAGCACAAGCCCTCAAAATGAAAAGGTCCTGAAAGGACATGATTACCAAAAACTGTAACAGTAAAGTGATCCTCCTGCTCAGAGCAGATCAACTCTCCGCTGAAATAAGTTTTCTCATGTAGGGTGATTTTCCATTTTGAACAGCAGGATAATGGCGTGTCATTGCTTAGACGGTATGAAATCTTTACCTGCCCTTCGTCTACATCCGGTGTAAAACGAATCCATTCAAAACTGGCTTCCGGCTGAGGCTCTATCCAGACGCTCTGCCAGATGCCTGTAGAGCCGGTATACCAGATAAATTTTGGATTTTCCAGCCAAAATTGTTTGCCGCGTGCAATCGTTTCATCAGTGGGAAAATCTTCAATAACAACGGATATTTTTTCGAGGTTCCAATTGACAAAATTCGTAATATCCAGCTGAAATGGCGTGTGGCCGCCCACATGGCCGCCTGCATAAAAATCATTGAGATAGACTTTGCATTGATAGTCTACCGCACCAAAATGTAAAATAATATGGTTTCCCCGCCATTCGGGTGAAAGCGCAAATTCCCGCTGATAAGTGACACAGCGACTTATCCGCTGGTCATTGATTCCGCTCTTTTCACACTGATAAACAAATGGAACCTGTATTTTATGTTCCGAACCATCGTCAAAAAAAAATCTCCAATCACCGTTGAGCGTAAGCCATTCCTCACGCACAAAATCGGCACGTGGATATTCATATCTCATATTTTCCTCCATCACGGCGCTTTGCGCCTCCAAAGTGTGAACATATTTTCACACTCGTCATCCCTTTATTTTATGCCGGAATGTGTAAAGCCGCGCACAATATACTTGTTTGTAAAGATAAACACCAGAAGAACAGGGGCCACCGCAACCACCGTAGCTGCCATCATCAAACCAGGGTTTACATAATTATCTCCCAACACCAGTGACGCGATTCCCAGTGTAATGGTTCGGCTCTCATTTCGACTGATGACCAGAGACGGCCATAGATAGGAATTGTATAGCTCCAGAAAAGTGATAAATCCCTGCGTCATCAAAATCGGTTTAATCGACGGTATCACAACATGAATCAAAACGCTCATAAGAGATGCGCCGTCAATTAAGGCGGCTTCCTCCAGCTCCACGGGAAACGACATCATAAAAGTATAAATTAAATATACAGTCATAACAGCTGCGCCGGATGGAAGAATTAATGGCAGATAGCCGTTGATCATACCGGTTTCTCTAAAAATATAGTATAGCGGGAAAAGCGTTACGATTTCTGGAATCGCCATAGCCCAAATCAAACATACAAGGATTGCCTTTTTAAACGGTACATGAAGCCTTGCCAGAGAATAGGCAGCTAGTGTGCTCACAACCATTCGCAATAGGGTGCCGAAAACAGTAACGATAACCGTGTTGATAATCCAGCGGCCTATGGGTGAGACAGAAGTTTGGCTCAATAAATCAACATAATTCTGAAGAGTCCATTCGATTGGCATAAGTGTCGTTGAACTCAGCGCTTCAGAAACCCCCTTAAAACTGGTAAATACCATAAACATCAGAGGAAGCATAAACAGATAGGCAATGAAACAGGCGATCAGCACCAGTATGACTGTTTTTAAATTTTTCATTCCCACGAACTTTCTTCCTTTCTATAAATTTGCTTTCTCTTTCGTCATAAAATACTGCCCAAGAGAAATTGTAAAAATGATCAATCCCATTAGTATTGTCATAGCGGTGCCGACTCCCATATTATTCTGATCCATGATAACGGAATAGATGATCATAATCAGCGGTTTTGTGCTTTGTTCCGGGCCTCCTTCTGTCATAAGACGCGGTTGTCCATACAGGTTAAAGGATGCAATTATCGTAATCAACAGCACAAAGAATAATGTGTTTTTGACATTTGGTACAGTGATCTTGATAAACTTTGTCCAGAAACCGGCACCGTCAATTGAAGCTGCCTCATAGATGCTGATGTCGATATCATTTAATGCGTTGATGAATAACATCATATTATAGCCAATGGTCCACCAGACTGTGGCCATTGTAATGGAAATCCATACGAAAGGCTGTGACTCCAGCCACAGAACCGGAGTAGAAATCACTTTCAAGTTGATTAAAAGATTGTTTATGTAGCCACCGTTTCCCTTCATCATCCAGACAAAAGTAGCTGAAACCGCGGTTACAGAAACTGAGAA
>JAQSXD010000093.1 GCA_029266295.1 Bacillota bacterium
CTCTGCTCCGGATATAGTCGGATCAGCAGTGCTCTGTCGTAGGACACGTAAGCAGCAAAGGAAATATAGTGGTCCTTCCGCATCTCATGCTCAATGGAGATGAAGTGATCCAGATCCATAGCTTCAACCGATATTTTGTGGTTCTCATCATGAGGTACCGGCTTCAGCGGTTTTAGTTTTCTACCGCAGCAGGAAACAGAAGCGCTGCCCGTACTGGTCAGGATATTATTGCATGCAGGACAGACATAAAACTGTGTTCGATCAATCTTCCCCACGTCGGGAAGATTCAGATCAAGTTTGCCTTCCAGCATTTTCTGAATGTCAGCCCCCAGCACCGCCGCAAGATCAGACCAGAGGGACACGTCCGGGCAGCCTAAGCCGCACTCCCATTTGGATATGGTTTTGTTGCTCACATTCAGCTGATCTGCCAGCTGCTGCTGGGTCAGACCTTTTTCTTTTCTTAACTGAAAGATAAAATGGCCTACCTTGGCACAATCCATTTCAATCACCTCTCTTTTCTAACATCACCTCATCCCCTGAGATCTCTTTGAAGTGTCAATCAAAGGGAATGAGATGAACATTCACAGATATCGTGCAATGACCTGAGCACTCATAAATACCGTGCAATGACCTGAACCAGACGCGCCGGCAGCTGGTTCAGCTCGGTAATATCTAAAAAGCGTTCCTGGCCGTAAATGTCACAGATGGTTTCCTTATCCTGTCCAATGGCTGCTGCGAGAAACAAAACGCCCTTTCGGCTGTATTCGCTTATCACACCTTTCATATCTGCTATAGCCGCCTCACCGGTATAGTCGGGCATGGCTTTTGGCTGACCATCGCTGATGCTGATAAGTAGCTTTGTTTTTTGGGGTACGGCTGCCAGTTTTTCCGACAGGATGCGAAGCGCCATTCCGTCTCGGTTATTGCTTCGGCCTTGCATGTTCATGAGGCTGTATTTGTCGTTCAAGTTGGGGCGCTCCCAATCGATATAAGAGTACAAGGACATCCGTTCCAGCGTTGAACGATCAGCTGTATCGCCACAGATCATTGTGGAAATTCCGCAGTTTTTGCAAAATTCATAGACCGCAACGGCCGCTTCTTTTGCCGCCTCCAGTCTGCCGAAGGCGCTCATAGAAGCAGACTCATCAATGCGCAGCGCTACTGCAAGGGAAGGCTCTTCATCGGGGGGCGACTTCCGGGAAAAGTACCGAAAATCAGGGGAAGACGCTTTCTCAGCATGGAATCTGGTACCATATAACCTGGACTTTGAACTCTCAGCAGATACTTCGTGCTCCAGCAGGGGAGCGGTTTTTCGCACCAGTTCCCGGATGACGGGCATAATTCTTGTTTCGATGTCATGATATTCCCGGTGTTGGGCAAGGGTCGCTTCCGGTCTGTGAACAATCAGATTCACTTTTTCATGAACAGAACCCTTTACCATTTCACGGGCTTGCTGGTTTAGATGTTTCCGAAAATCCTTCTTCTCCTGTTCCCATTCTTTGCTGTCCTTGTTTTTTAGTTCATGATAGATGGGTGTTCCATCCTCTCCTTTGTCACCGCTTTCCGTATCCATTGAAGTTTCAGAACTCATATCGGAATGTCCTTCACTATCTGCTGACTTTCTGAGCGCGACGGAAGGGATATTGAGGAGAGACTGTTCTGCTCCTTCTGTTTCCATCGTTCCCTCGGTATGAATTTCCATGACTTCTCCGTTGCTTTCGATTAAGCGTGCTGAAAGCGCTTCCAGTTCTGTAAGCAGCTCCTGTTTTGACAAAGCCTGCTCCAAAAGCAGAATTTCATCAGGATCCGTGGTGATTTTATAGATCACTTTATGATACAGAGCGTTGATGGTTTCCGTACCCTGTAGGACCGCATCCACCCAGAAGAAATAGGAACGCATCCCAGAGGCGCCTTTGATTGCATTTGCTTTTGCAGTTTGATCTAACAACACAATAACACGTGCAAAGGCCAGCAGCAAGTCCTTATCGGCACACCCGGTTTTGGCCGATGCGCGCTTCATCATGACTGGAATCTCAGGTAAATCCATCTTTTCACTGTGCTGCACCCGGTCCCGAAGGGCTTCGTTCAGCGGACGGCAGCCATTGTAGCCGCGGTTTGTTGTGATGACCGCAAGAAAATCCGGATGGCGACGTACGATGCGGGTGGGTAAATTAATGCTGCCATCCTGTTCCAGCGCTGAGTTCAGCGCCATGAGAACCGCCGCATCCCGTATTACCGTTGGCTCCTGAATCTCCAGCAGCCAACCGTTTTCATATGCTCTGATGATTTCTGACGGGTAGTACTGATAGGAGACAGTATTTGCATTGGTTTTGATTTTGGCTTTGAATCCGGTTTCGGTTTCGGCTTCAGTTTTTGCGAAAGCTTCGTTTTCATTCTCCGGAAGGACCGGAAGGATGGAACCAAGCACGTCAGATTTGTCCATGTCCGCAAAGCAGGTAACCTTCGTATAGGGTAAGCCGAAGTTGGCAGAAAGCGCTTTTGCAAGCTGTGTTTTGCCCGAGCCTGCATCTCCTTCCAGAAGGATTGTGGTGATTTTCATTTCCTCCCGGTTCCAGTTTCGTTTCACCTCGGAACAGATGCGTCGTTCTGCTTCGCTTTCAATATGAGTAGGCGGTTTTTGCCAGACCAATTCTTTCTCTTCTTCTGTCAGCCGTCTGGCAGGAGACAGAAGCCATTGCTGTTCCATTTAATCTAACTCCATTTCTTCTAATGAAATACCAATCCAATATGGTATTATCTCTTTGATTTAATAATATTCCATTTCCTCTAAGATCCGGGACAGTACGCGGAGTCGTTCTCCGGTCAGTTCGCCCACATCGCTCAGCGACTGAGAGAATTTCTTGATGTCTTCGTTGATGTTCGGGTTTTCTGTGCATACCGATACAGGCATGACACCGCCCTGTACGCCTACACGTTCTACTGTTGGTTTCTCCGGATCGTAGAGCAAGGGAAGCCGGTATGCTTCCCGGAAGTGCAGCATGGTCTTGCTTAAAAAAATCATCAAATCAATTACCTGATGAATGGGCAGTTCTGCACGGATTTCAAGATCACCATCTGCTGTTTGTTCCCAGATTTGCGCAGCGATTGGCATATTTCTGTTGCCCTCCAGTGTGGGGGTTCCTAATGTCAGCCGCTTGATGTTAGAGCGATAGGCGTCTCTTCCATCGATCCGGTCGTATTGATCGGCGGTCATTACTATATTCTCATTCATTATCGTGTTCTCATCCCTTTCAATATTCTCATTCACTTCCATGTTCGCATTCCTTTCAATATCTTCATTCATTTCCATATCTTGTTTGCCATCGGATCTTCTGCAAGGCACTGCTCCCGCAGTTCCTCCAGCTTAGCCGTGTGATTATCAGCAGGATTGTCATATTTCAGGACCTTCACCACGGAAAGGTCGAAGTTTTCTTTACCATAAAGATTCCAAAGCGCTTGGAGCCTCTTGTTGGGATGGGTTTTCCCGGTAAGCTTTACGCTGGTACTGTTAAAATCTGCTTTCGTATCATTTGATATTCCCAGGAACGTTTCGTTCGTTACTGTGCAGCGGAACGAGATTACCCCCATTTCCGGCCGTCTGTTTTTATACTCCTCAAGGAGTTCCTTTTTTCGTTTCATGTCCATAGTGTTCACCTCGACTTTATTGTATATGCTGAAGATCATGAAAACAATCTACGCTCCGTAGAGTCTACGATAATTTGAAAAATAGAGGAAAAAATTGTATTAGAATTGAAAAAGGTATTGACCTAGAGTGAACTCTAAGCGGTATAATTCTATTTATTACAAATCCTATCGGCAGAGTGTATGGAACAGAATCGGCGGATATGGATCAAAGAACAGGAGCGAAGTGATGGAAAAGGCGAAGGTTTATTTTACAGATTTTCGAACGGTAGCGTTTGGAGATGGATTGCCCGTCAAATTAAAGAAGCTGATCAAAGAGGCGGGTATCGGGCAGATTGATATGAACGGCAAGTTTGTTGCAATTAAGATGCATTTTGGCGAATTGGGAAATGTGAGCTTTCTTCGTCCCAACTATGCAAAGGCTGTGGCCGATGTTGTGAAGGAACTTGGGGGGAAACCATTTTTGACAGACTGCAATACCATGTATCCCGGAAGCAGAAAAAATGCGCTAGAGCATTTAGAATGTGCTTGGGAGAACGGATTTTCTCCCTTATCAGTGGGATGTCCCATCTTAATCGGAGACGGTCTTAAGGGAACCGATGATGTTGAGGTGCCAGTGGCAGGCGGCGAATACGTAAAGAGCGCCAAGATCGGTCGGGCGGTTATGGACGCTGATATCTTCATTAGCCTGACCCACTTCAAAGGGCATGAAATGACTGGCTTTGGAGGAACGATTAAAAACATCGGTATGGGCTGCGGATCCCGGGCAGGAAAAAAGGAGCAGCACAGCAGCGGAAAGCCGTACATTGATCCGGATTTGTGCAGGGCCTGCATGAAGTGCCAGAAAGAATGTGCCAATGGCGGACTTGTGTTTCATGAAGAGAGTAGAAAGATGACTGTGAACCGGGAACATTGCGTGGGCTGCGGCCGTTGCCTTGGTGCATGCAATTTTGATGCGATTGCGTTTGACAATGATGATGCCAATGATCTGTTAAATCGGCGTATGGCTGAGTATACCAAAGCGGTTGTTGACGGTCGCCCTAATTTTCATATTTCTTTAGTGATGGATGTATCTCCCAACTGTGACTGCCATGGGGAAAATGATGCTCCCATTCTTCCAGACTTGGGAATGTTCGCCTCCTTTGATCCGCTGGCCCTAGATCAGGCCTGTGTGGATGCTTGTCTTAAGGCCGCACCGCTGCCCGGCAGCCAGCTGGCTGACAACCTGTCAAAAAAGGGGTTTGTTGACCATCATGATCATTTCGTTAATTCCTCTCCCGAATCTGAGTGGCGCAGCTGTCTGGAGCAAGCTGAGAAAATCGGTCTGGGGACCAGAGCATATGAGTTGATTTCAGTTTTGGGTTCACATTGAGAAATGAATCTCAAAAATTAATAAATAATTTAACAAGGGGCGGCTGGGCTGCCCCTTGTTAAATTATGCACTGTCATTATTTCGAAAAATATAGTATTATGTATGAGCAAGGTATTTCATATTAACGTACCTTAATCGGTGTTTTCTACCCAGTGTTTAGAAAACGCTGTACGAATAAATAATGCATACAAGCCTATACCTTGAAAAATATTATGGATTTGGAGGAGACAGGATTGGACAAGCGTGTAAAGACCACAGAGATATATGAAACAATTACAGCCATCATTGACGAGCATGTATTAGTTTGCGGCAGAGAAGGAAAAATCCTTTTCTCCAATCGAGCGTTAAGAGACAGTTTGGGTTATACAGATTCGGAATTAGAAGACATTAACCTACTTAATTTGATTGCGGATATTCATAGAAATAGGGTGAAATCGATCCTGGAAACAGCAACTTCCCAGCCTTCTTCTTGGGAGGAGCTTTTGTTCTACGGAAGACAGGATATGGTGCGGTTGCATGTTAAACTATTTGAGAAGGGGAATCTTATTTACCTCTTTGGAAATGAAAAAAGCGCTGAGTACGACAGAATCAAAAAGAAACTCGACACTGAAATTACGAATGCGGTAAAAATTCATAAGCGTTCTCTTCCAGTAAGTCTTCCGCAATCCGAGAGAATTTCATTTGCTTCTTTATATATACCAGCAGAAGAATTGGGCGGAGATCTATTTGATGTTTTTAAAGTAGACAATGGCTTGCTGGATGACTATTTTGAACAATATGTATGTTTTGTAGCAGATGTTTCAGGACATGGACTTGACAGTGCAATGCTGGCAATCTTTGTGAAAGACACCATCAGAAGCTATTTCCGATTGAAGCATATACCGGGTCAAGTATTGTCGCCGAAGGAGATTATGTTGTTCTTCATTGAACAGTACCGCAAGGAAGGGTATCCGGAAGAGTATCTGGTATGCCTAATCATTGCAGTATTTGATTTGAAGACAAAGGAACTGACTTATTGCAATGCAGGCCTGCATATCTCACCCTTATTGGTTACCCAGGAAGAGCGAATGACAGAACTGGGCAAAGCTGGCTTTCCAATTACAACAGCCCTGAGTGCTGACCTTTTTGAATATGAGGATACGACCTACCCTCTGTTGCCGACCCTGACTTTGTTTTTCATGTCTGATGGTTTGCCGGAACAAAGGTCCGGAAACGAATTTTATGGAGAAAGACTCAAAAAGCTCTTCCCCGAAATTCATCGCCTGAATCCTTCGGAGATGATTCACAGGATTGAAGCGGATTTTACTGATTTTGTGGGCTGTGAGAAGGTCAGAGATGATATTACCTTAGTGGTTGCAAAGCTTCTAGCAGCATCAACCAAATGATCATAGGAGGAAAATGTGATGCAGGAAATTCTAGAAGGAATTTTAGAAGCGATAGAAGATGAAATTAGAGCGCAGAAGAATTATCAAAGACTGGCGGACAAGGCAAAGGATCCAGGTGTTAGAAAATTCTTTGAGCAGCTTAAATTAGAAGAAATAGAACATGAGAGAGTACTTAGGAATCGCTACGAGGCATTTTCAAAGATGCGTTAATTTGTAGGCAATGTAATAAACTTTTGATTCAATTAGTTGCAACAAGGAATGAAAGCGTATGAGTAAGAAAAAGGCTGCTATTTTTGTGCTGATTGTTATCCTTATTTTATCATTGGTTTCGACATTTCTTAATAAGCCAGCGAACTCACATCCTCCTGAAATAAAAGGAGGAATTTTGGATTTGAACCATTGGTCCTTTGAAGAGAATGGTATGGTAAATCTGGAAGGTGAGTGGCAGTTTTACTTTAATCAATTCTTGACCCATGAAGACTTTGCTAGAGGAAGCTTTATACAGCCGGTCATGATAGAGATACCGAGTACGAAAAAGAGCATGGCAGAATCCAAGCCTTTCGCACAGAACGAATATTATGGAACGCTGAGACTGATCGTTAAACTTCCCGATCATACGAGTACTTATGGTCTGAAAACGGATATTGTTCTTACTTCCTACCAGCTTTATATCGATGGTAACTTGTTTGGTGAGGTGGGGAAAGTAGGAAAAAACAGGGAAAGT
The DNA here is from genome assembly GCA_029266295.1 of Bacillota bacterium. Classification (GTDB taxonomy): domain Bacteria; phylum Bacillota; class Clostridia; order Peptostreptococcales; family Anaerovoracaceae; genus Anoxybacterium. The sequence goes on from JAQSXD010000093.1 coordinate 7,124, forward strand.
AGCCGGCCGTTTTACAATACGCTTACTTCCTATTTCAATCCGGAGAACAATGAAGTAGAACTGATTTACCATACATCGGATTTTTGGGTGAGGGATCATGCAATTGCTGCTCCGAAAATCGGACTGGCACAGCAAATCTCTAGAGACCAGCAGGTTGGATTGGGAAGAGATCTATTTCTATTTGGAATGCTGCTCATTATGGGGATCTATCATGTCGGACTGTATTTCATGAGACCAAAAGATCGTGCTCCATTGTATTTTGCAATTTTTTGCCTTTTATTTTCTCTTCGTATGCTATTTGTAGGGGAACGATTCCTGCCCAGCCGCTTTGATCTTGATTTTTTCCTTTACGGACGGATTGCTTACCTTTGTGTTTTTATTGGTTTTTCAGCGTTGTGCGGGTTCTTGTACCATACAATGGACGGCTTATTTCCGAAATGGTTTCTGCAGGCAGGGATCGTAAGTGGTGTGATTTCTGGTTTCATAATGGTATGGATCCCGTATACCATGGCTGACAAGCTGCTGATGGTATACGCTGCAGCAGGCTTCGGATTGATGGGTTATGCTTTTGTCCGACTGGCAGCTGGAGTTTTGAAAAAATTTCCGTTTGCACAAACGGTTTTGCTTGGATTTGCAATCTTAGGAATTACTTTTGTCAATGATTTTATTTATCAAATTACACTTGCCAATACACCTTCAATCATTCCCCTTGGCGTAACTGTTTTTATTTTCACGCAGGCTTATACGCTGTCGGCCAGATTTTCAAGCGCATTTGCAGAGGCGGAAAGACTTTCGGCTGAAAACGAATCGATGATGCAGGAACTCAAACAAATGAACAGTAATTTAGAGGCTCTTGTTAAGGAACGAACCTCAGATTTGCAAAAGGCTCTGGAAGAAATGGAAGACATGTCAACGACGGATTATTTGACAAAATTGCCGAACCGACGAATGGCGCTTGCAAAAATTGAGAGAATGATAGTAGAACGGAAGAGTTTTTGTGTTGGACTTGCTGATATCGACTATTTCAAGGAAATAAACGACAGATTCGGGCACTTGATGGGTGATGAAATACTGATTCGAATCGCAGAGCTGCTCAGCCATGCTGTTGGAAACAGTGGGTGCGTCAGCCGATGGGGCGGCGAAGAATTCTTGATTCTCCTTGAAATAGGCCAGCTTCAAGCAGCGTTTGATAAAGCAGAAGCTGTTCGAACGTTAGTGGCGGACTACTGGCATGCAGATATAGAACGAAATATCACGATAACCATCGGTCTGTGCCAGTTTCAGGAAGATATGTCCGTAAATACATTAATTGCAAGAGCGGATCAATGTCTCTATCAGGGAAAGGCAACCGGTAGAAACAAATGTGTGGTTGACGATTTTGCTCTTCCTCAAGCAAGATAATTGTCTTTTTGATAGCAGCTGGTTCGGTATAGAGAAAAGGAGCCCGGTCATTGGATAGCGTTACCTTAAGCAGTATACTGTTTGTTTCCTCAACCTTGCTCAGCATCCTTGTCTTCTATGGGATCAGGAGAAGAGAGGTGCAGGGCGTTTTTTATTTCTCCATTTTGATGGGAGTAATGATCATACATTCGGTAGGGTACGCTTGTGAGCTTTTAAGCAATTCCCTAGCTCAAATGTATCTTTGCATTAAAATTGAATACATTGGTGCCTCCTTTTATCCTTTCCTTATCGTACTTTTTGCAAGAGAGTATACAGACGAAAGGCGATTTGCAAATAAGTACCTTTTAAATTTGCTGCTGATAATCAACACCATTACGCTGATTCTTGTGTATACCAACGAATATCATGGTTTTTACTATTCCTCTGTCGGTCTGGACTTTTCTCCAGGATTTCCGATTTTAGCACTAAAAAAGGGGATTTGGTATATTGTTCAGGTGGCCTGTCTGTTTTTTTCAATTCTGTACAGTGTGATCATCTTCAGTATCAAGCTGAAAAGTACCAGGGGCAATTACAGAAGAAAAGTTGCTTTTATGCTGATTGGTGTTTTGATCCCGCTGGTTACCCTAATGGTGTATATGACTGGATACGGACCAGTCTACATTGATTTGACTCCCTTTTCCTATTTTATTATGAGTCTGTTTATCATTGTCGGACTTCTTCGCTACGATATCCTGCTCCTTGCGCCGATCACTCATGAAATGGTATTCCATTCCATCGAAGAAGCAGTGCTTGTGGTGGATCAGGATGAAATGCTGGTCAATTTTAATACTGCCTCTAAAAATTTATTTCCATCGCTTGAAAAGATAAAAATAGGTCAATCGGTGCATTTGATTCAAGAGTTAAGGAACTATGATTTTACATCAAAACAGAAAATTTATGAAATGAATGGTATGATTCTCAGCTTCCATGTGGTTTTAGTACGAAATAATTCGATCTATGTTGTCAGTGATATAACCGAGTCAGAAAAGGTGAAACAGCAGCTTGAAACGCTTGCTAGGGAGGACAGCTTAACTGGACTGTACAACAGACGCCACTTCATGGAGCGTTTGGAACTTTCTGATGGCAGTGGAACCTTTATCATCTTTGACCTGGATCATTTTAAAGCCATTAACGATACCTTTGGTCATGTGGAAGGAGATCTAGTATTAATATGGTTTGCGCGCAAGCTGAAGGAATGCTTCCAAAACCAGGTTGCCTGCCGCTACGGCGGAGAAGAATTTGCGGTATATGCAGAGGATATGGATGTACAGGAGGCATACTGCAAGGCGGAGCTTTTAAGAGAAACACTGCAGGCTGATCAGGAACGAGCGGTCAAGGTCACTTTTTCCGCCGGTATAACAGATTTTGTGAAAGGACACATACCGGATACTTTGATCAACGCGGATCTGAAGCTTTATGAAGCAAAAGAACGAGGACGGAATCAAACCTGTTATTAAATATAAACCTACTCATTGAAGTGATAGAGGTGGACCCATTGAATGAAAGAAGCAGCGCAAACGGACTAGATCGTTTGCATCAACAGATTTTACAATGCCGGCTCTGTGAGGAAACCTTCGGATTTCAGCCTCATCCAGTTGTGCAGGGCAGCCATAACGCCAAAATCATGCAGATCAGTCAGGCTCCATCCAAAAGCGTCCATGAGACGGGAAAACCTTTTAATGATGCCAGCGGAAGAAGACTTCGAGGAGAATGGTACGG
>JAQSXD010000094.1 GCA_029266295.1 Bacillota bacterium
AAAAATATCCTGGAGGAAGCAGACTATTACATAGGAAAGCATTTGAAGCTCAATACAATCATCAGAGATGAGGTAAGCTTGATCTATGAGATTTAACAAATAGGGGGGATCAAACATGGAGAAAGATGATTTTGACTTTAAAATTAGAGAAAATAATGAAGCAGATACCGGTTATGAATATCAAGAGGATGTAACCGGAAGCGATTCTGCGGGAAGCGGCTCCTACGAAGGTAGTGCATCCGGCGGGCCTGGGGGATTCCGTGAACCACAGGCAGGAAACGGTACCTTTGTGGCCGGGACTGCATCAAAAGCAACTGGCAGAAAACGTGGCGTTGGGCGTAAGCTTGTTGCTGTAATCCTCGTTGTTCTACTTTCTGCGGCGGCAGGTTTCGGCGGAGGGCTGGCGGCGCTGTACTATGGACAAAACTTAATTGGCACTCCGGCATCCAACCAGATCACCATAACGCCCAGTGATAAGATCAATACAGCGGAGGCAATTGCTGCAAAAGCGATTCCTTCGGTAGTAGGAATCAGTACCAGTACCGAGGTAACCTATCAGAGCTTCTTTGGCACGCAAAAGGGGGTACAAAATGGTGTGGGTACGGGAATTATCGTCGATGAAAAGGGATATATCCTCACCAATTCTCATGTAGTAAGTGATGGGAACGCCAAGGAGATTGTTGTTCAGCTTACTGACGGAAGAGAGGTTACCGGAACCGTTCTTTGGAACGATAAAAGCATCGATTTGGCCATCGTAAAAATAGAGGCAATGAATCTTACCGCGGCGGAGCTCGGAAATTCGGATGAAGTTAAGATCGGTTCTTATGCGGCAGCAATCGGAAATCCTTTAGGCCTGGCCTTTGACAGAAGCGTTACGCAAGGCGTCATCAGCGGGCTAAACAGAACCATAACGGTTTCCGACGGTCAGTCTCAAGTCACCATGGATGGTCTGATCCAGACCGATGCATCAATCAATTCGGGAAACAGCGGCGGACCTTTGCTCAACAGTCAGGGTCAGGTCATCGGAATTAATTCTGCTAAGGCACAGACCGGTGAAGGCTTGGGCTTTGCAATTCCCATCAACACGGCAAAACCGATCGTTGACGAGATTAAGACAAAAGGAGAATTCAAGCGCTCCTATATCGGAATCAAGGGCGGAAATGTGGCGGAATATCTGGATGCTTATCCCGAAGCAAAGCTTGGTACCAAGACGGGGGTTTACATCGCTCAGATTTATACCGACTCTCCCGCTGCAACGGCAGGGATTAAGGAAGGCGATATTATCGTCGGCTTGGAGGATAAGAAAATAGAAACTATGACGCAGCTGATCAGTACGCTGTTCCAGTATCGTCCGGGGGATACGGTTAAGCTTTCAGTAATCAGGAATACAAGGCAGATGACCTTCAGCGTCAAGTTAACTTCCATGGATGAGGAAACGGGCAGACCAGAACTTCCTCAGTCGCCGCAATAGAGAGGACTCAGACAATCGCCAACTAGTAAGACGATCGCCAACCAATAAGACGATCGTTAACTAAGATGAAACGCACGATCTAAGAAACAATGATAGGAACATTACGCCGGGGCCGCATTTCTGAATAAGAGAGAAATACGGTCCCGGCAAAATTATGTTTTGAGAAAGAATGAATCTCGAAGGGAAGAACTCTATGAACATCACCATCCTGTGCATCGGAAAGCTGAAAGAACGATACTGGACGGAGGCCATCACTGAATACAGCAAACGATTAAGCAAATATTGTACATTAACGATAAACGAACTGAAGGAAGAAAAAGCACCTGATAATCCCTCAAACGCTGAAGAATCAGCAGTTAAGGATGCAGAGGGGAAAAACATCCTAAAACAAATCAAGAAAGATTCTTATGTAATTGTTTTAGCGATTAAGGGAAAAGAGCTGGACTCCGAATCCCTTTCAGAAAGGATCATGGCCCTGGGTATTTCCGGGAAAAGCGATATCACCTTTGTCATCGGAGGCTCGTTAGGCTTATCGGATGAGGTTTTATCAAGGGCTGACTTCCAGCTATCTTTTTCAAAGCTCACCTTCCCACATCAGATGATGCGCGTGATTTTACTGGAGCAGATTTACAGGAGCTTTAAGATTATACGCAATGAAACGTATCATAAATAATGAAAACCGCATCATAACCCCAATATTAAGCAGCCTACCCGAAACCGCATTGCATTTCCCAGAGGAGTTGAGTATGATAGCGATAGAGTTAACTCAACCGTTATATCTGAGAAAGGGGTTTATGATACTTGAAAATCAATATCGAGGAATCCTCCGGCTACAGTGAGGTGGAAATTACAATCAAGTGTGCGAGCATCGATGAAAACCTGGAGAGGCTGATTTCGGGGATCAGGCTCTTCAATTCCTCGATTAGCGGAAAGAAAGACGGAAGCGTATACTTTCTGAAGCCAGAGGAAGTTTTATATTTTGACACTGTGGATGAGCGGGTTTTCATCTATACGTCAGACGGTGTTTACGAAACAAATTTGAAGCTGTACGAACTGGAAGAAAGGTTCTCAGGCACCTCCATCCTGAGAATCGGAAAATCTATGATATTGAATCTGCTAAAAATCGACCATATCTCACCGCTGCTCAACGGGAGAATCCAAGCGGTGCTGGTCAACGGGGAAAAAGTAATTATTTCAAGGCAATACGTCCCTGGATTCAAGAATAAATTGGGGTTATAAGGAGCGTTGAAATGAAGAGCATATTGATGCGGGATTTTTTTCTGGGACTGATGATTTCCTTTACACTGGGAGTTTTGGCAGTGGCACTGATCCTTGGCATTGCAGCAGGCAGCGGTACAATGCAGCTGAGTCTAATCTGGCAGGTTTTTATCCTGTCGGCAATCTGTTCCTTGGTCAATCTGGTTTACCGGTCGGAACAATTAAAGTTTTTATGGCAGTCTCTTATCGGCTATGTCCTGACCACGGGTGCGATTATGGGATGCGGTAACATTTTCGGGTGGTATGATTATGGTGGAAATTCTTATAACAAGAGCAGTTTCCTTCTGCTTTCTTTGCTGGGATATTCACTGTGCTATCTGATCACGTGGATGATGATATGGAGGGTGAACAAGAGAAGAAAAGCCGCTTGGAACAGCAGCCTTGCAGCATATAAGGAAAGGAACCGCAGCGAGGGATAAAAAACGATATGGCATCGCTTGAATAAAATGATTTTCTAAAAGACATGGCAATGTTTGTTATGTCTTTTATTAATTTTTGTACAATTTGCAAAAATTAATATTGAATACTGTATACATATTATATAAAATGAGTTAGGCGCTTTTTTGTGTGAGTTTAAGCGCTTCGTTTTATGATACTGTTTTTGCGCAAGACTTTGACAATTCATGTTCTTGGTTAGCTGCTATCTTGAAAGGAGAACCTGTTGTGAAAAAGCAAAAAAGATTGCGCACAATGCTACTGGCTTACATACTTGTGTTGTGCAGCAATATTGTCGTGTTTGCAAGTGAAACCGGAGAGCAACACAATTTAGGTGAATTACTTCCGATTTGGAGCGTACTTCCATTCGTCGGAATGTTGTTATCTATTGCGATCTTTCCTTTGGTCAAACCTGAATGGTGGGAACATCAGATGCTAAAAGTTGTTATATTCTGGTCTCTGGTGCTTCTTGTACCTTTTGGAATTGTTTTTGGCGGTGAAATGCTGATCTTTAACATTCTGGAGATCATTCTGCTGGATTACTTGCCTTTCATTATCCTATTATTCGGCCTGTTTGTGGTGGCAGGCGGTATCATCTTGAGAGGCACCTTAATCGGAACGCCAAAAGTCAATATTGTACTGCTTCTTATTGGGACAATATTGGCCAGTTGGGTGGGAACCACCGGCGCAAGTATGCTTCTGATCAGACCTGTGATCCGTGCAAATCAATGGAGACAGAAGAAAACCCATATAATCGTATTCTTTATCTTTCTTGTATCCAATATAGGAGGCTGTTTGACTCCAGTAGGAGATCCCCCTCTTTTTCTGGGATTCCTACGAGGAATTCCGTTCTTTTGGACACTGAAGCTTTTCCCCATGTTCCTGCTGAACACGGTCATCCTATTGACAGTGCTTTATTTCATCGATCACTATTACTATAAAAAAGAATTGGCTTCGGGCAGGAGTCCTAGAGATGTTATGGATGACGGACCAAAGAAGCCATTACGGGTGGAAGGGCTGCAGAATCTGATTTTTATGGGAATGATCATAGGAGCAGTTATCCTAAATGGAATTCTGCCCAATTTCACAGCCTTTGCGGATCAGGTGACCGGAGAAATCTACGGAGTACATGTCTTTGAGGGTGTCGTTGTAGGTTATAACAGTATCCTTCAGATGGTTATTATACTCACCGCTGCATTTCTTTCCATGAAGACTACGAAAAAAGTCATCCGGGCAGACAACTGTTTCACTTGGGTGAGTATCAAGGAGGTAGCGACGCTTTTTATCGGCATTTTTATTACAATGATCCCTGCGCTTGCTTTGCTTAAGGCAAATGGCTCCTCTCTTGGCGTTGATAATCCCTTTGAATTTTTCTGGGCTACAGGAGCACTATCCTCCTTTCTGGACAACGCGCCGACCTATCTGGTTTTTTTGACTACGGCTGGGTCTTTAGGCATGGCAAAAGGTCTTGCCACTACAGTCGGTACGGTAGGTGTAAAAGTTCTGATGGCAATTTCAGCTGGTGCTGTATTTATGGGAGCCAACACTTATATAGGAAATGCTCCGAACTTTATGGTACGGTCTATTGCGGAAGAAAACAAAATCGAAATGCCAAGCTTTTTTGGATACATGCTATGGTCTTTCTGTTTCCTAATCCCACTGTTTTTAATCGATACGCTGATTTTCTTCCGGTAAAAACAGGGACTGGAGCGACTACAATCTAAAATAATGATATGATAAGAGAACACTATGCATCTCTTTCCAAGTGCATAGTGTTTTTTATTGATACATACAAACCTTATTCAAATTTCTTTGTCGCATTAAGGTATTTGCCCAAGATACCGATGTTGGCATAGTACATGGAATACTTATCATCTTTCTTGACTTGTACCAGTTCTGCCTCCACCAGCTTTTTAATATGCTGGGAAATCGTAGCCTGGGAATAGTCGAAAGCAGCGACCACATCTTTATTGCAAACAGGAGTCCTGTTTCTGTTGCTCTGCATGATATAACGGTAGATTTTAATTCTGGCAGGATGGGCAAGCGCATCGGATACCCTTGCGATTAAAAGGATCTCCTCTTCCTGCATTTCATCCGATTCTTTTCTGAGTCTCATATTTTTATCTCCTTGCATGAAATTTGTCTCATAATCGTCTATTAGCAATGTACTTTAATTATACAATTTGCTTCGGATTTCGTCAAGATTCGAAAAATACAAATTCGATTCATGAAGATAATTGCAGAATTACCATGTGCAAATAATTTTGCACCTTTTCCAATTCCGTGATATGATTTAAATTGAAATTACACAGGTCTTCAGTGCTTTCTTAGAAAGGGGTTTCTATGAAAATCAGAGAATATGAGTTTATTATGCAAAAGGTTCTTCAAGTGGTTGATGAGGGCGTTCACGTGCTCGACCGAGAGGGGAATACGATCATATACAACGAAGCCATGTCACGACTTGAGAAGATGCAGCGGAAAGGTGTATTGAAAAGACCATTTACAGAAGTCTTTAAAAATATGAGTGCAGAAGAGAGCACACTTTTGCAAGCGCTTCATCATATGAAAGTGACCCTGAATAAACAGCAAACCTATCTAAATCGAGATGGCAAAGTTATTAACGCGATCAATAGCACGATTCCTGTCATTTATAATGATAATGTAATTGCAGCAATAGAAGTTTCCAAGGATGTGACGGACATACGGAAGATGTCTAATACGATCCTGGATCTTCATAAGGAAAAACTGGAGCCGGAAAAAACAAAAGCCCATCGTATCAGAAAATATTGTTTCGATAATCTGATCGGCCAGAACAAGAAATTTATGGATGTGATCTCCACTGCAAAAAAAGCCGCCAAGAGTACCGCGTCGGTATTTCTCTATGGGGAGACGGGAACGGGGAAAGAGCTAATCGCACAGAGCATTCATTTTGATAGTGAAAGAAAGGATCGGCCTTTCCTTGCTCAAAATTGTGCGGCCTTACCTGAGAGCCTACTGGAAGGAATCCTGTTTGGCACCGTAAAGGGAGGATTTACAGGAGCCATCGACAGGGAGGGGCTCTTTGAACAGGCAGATGGCGGAACGCTGCTCCTTGATGAGATCAGTGCGATGCCCTATGAGCTTCAGGGAAAACTGCTGAGAGTTCTGCAGGAAGACTATATCAGAAGAGTGGGTGGTACGGAGGATATTCCCATCGACGTCCGCATTATTGCTACGATCAACGAACGTCCCGACCACCTGATCCAGAGCGGAAAGCTGCGGAAGGATCTATACTATCGCTTGAATATCATAGGAATCGATTTGCCGCCTCTTCGGGAAAAAAAAGACGATATTCTCCTTTTGGCGGAAAAATTCATTGAGAAATATAATAAGCGGTACGGCAAAAATGTAACGTCTATTTCAGAGGGAGCGAAGGAAAAACTATTACACTATGATTACCCGGGTAATGTCAGAGAGCTTGAGAATATCATTATGGCTGCTATTTCTATGGCAGATGAAGAGCAGCAGCTTACGGAGAAGCATATTCTCATCAACAATGAAGATAAGGATATGACAAAAGGCCCCTATGATTTCAGTCAGGTTGGAATGGATTGGTATTTGGAACAGATGGAAAAAGAAATGATCACACTGGCTTTGGCCAAGTACGGCGGAAATGTTTCAAAATCAGCAGAGTATCTAAAGATAAAAAGACAGACCTTACAGCACAAAATGAAGAAATATCAGCTTTGAGAATGCCAATATCTTGGCGAATTGGTGCAAATATCTTGGCACATTGATTTGCAAATAGAGAAAAAAACGACGGATCGATCTCTTGATCCGTCATTTTTATTGCCATAAAAACGAAAACAAGCAATATATAGTGCATTTGAGAGTAAATGCACGATTTTATCCAAAAGCAGGTCTCTTGGCATGCAGATTGCTTTATATAAGGTATATCATTGCATTGCAGCCGGATACTAATCATTAGGAATCTTGATCCAGCTTAACAATATCAATTGCTGCAAACAGTACAATGATGCAATTTAGGTTTTAATTATTTTGTGAAATCAATAAGAAGAGGAGAAAAGAAGATGGAAAATGTAAAAGTAATAATCTGGGGTCTTGGAGCAATGGGCTCCGGTATGGCTGAAATGCTTCTGAAGAAAAAGGGCGTTGAAATTGTTGGCGTAGCAGGCAGGGGAAGCAAAGTGGGCCGCAGTATGTATGAGTTCCTTTCCGTAGAAAGAGGAGATCGTCCGGATGTCATCATCGGCTCACCGGAAGAAGTCATTACGGAAAAAGCTGCAGACGTTGTTCTCTGCTGTACGGATTCCTTTACAAAGAATGCATTTGACCGGCTGAAGTTTGTCCTTGAAAAGAAAATCAACGTGGTTTCCAGCGCAGAAGAGATGGCATATCCACAGGCCCAGTCTCCAGAGTTGGCTGCTGAACTCGATAAAATCGCAAAAGAAAACGGCGTATCCATTCTGGGAACCGGAATCAATCCCGGCCTGATCATGGACCTTCTCGTAGTGATTATGACCGGCTGCTGTGAAGAGGTGGAACATATCGTATCCAGAAGAGTAAACAGCTTATCGCCATTTGGTCCTGTTGTCATGGAAGAGCAGGGAATCGGAATTACAGAAGAAGAGTTCATAAAAGGTGTTGAGACCGGAAAATTATCCGGACATGTCGGCTTCCATGAATCCATCCATATGATCGCAGATGCCATCGGTTGGGATGTTGACAAAGTAACCCAGTCTATGGAGCCGATCAAAACAGACGTAGACAGAAAATCACCGTACGGCTTTGCAAAGGCTGGCAATGTTGCAGGCTGCGCAATGAAAGGTTTCGGATATGTTGACGGAGAACTGAAGATCGAGATGGACCATCCGCAGCAGATCGAGCCGGAGCAGGTAGGCGTTCAGACTGGCGACTACGTTATCATCAAGGGAACTCCAAACATCAATATGGTGAACTCTCCTGAAGTTCCCGGCGGAATCGGCACCATCGCAATGTGTGTCAACATGATCCCTCACGTCATCAATGCAAGACCCGGCCTGCACACCATGATCGACCTGCCAGTTCCAAGAGCCATCATGGGGGATATGAGAAACATGATCAGTGAAGAAGCTAAAATTGTAAAATAAAAGGTGGAAATATGATTAAAAAAGGTGAATGGGTGAGAATCCATAAGATCATTCTGCAGCCTTCCGAAAGAGCGCCCCAGGTGCCGGAGGATACAAAACAGGTTCCTCTGGAAATGTGGGATAAGGGCTTTTTACAGGAGGATGCGGAAATCGGAGATGAAGTTACGATAGAAACCGTTACGGGCAGAGCGGAAACCGGAACCTTGATCGAAGTGAACCCTTACTACGAGCATGATTTCGGAAAGTTCGTACCGGAGCTTCTGACTATTGATAAGCAGGTGAGAGGCATCTTGTTCGGAGGTGATCAGGCATGACTATAGCAAACGACTATCAATCAGTAATGGGCAGAAAAGCTGAAATCATGTTGAAATCGGTAGGAATTGATTATTCGGCATTCGAGAGCGGATCCATTGCCTTTGATTATGAAAAGATGATGAGAGAGACCGGATATACCCTGGAGGAGATGCAGGAAATCCAATATAGTGTCAACGTTGGGAACACTCCTGTTCTCGAACTGAAAAACCTTACGGCACTGGCACGGAAATGCGCTCCTCTTGGAAAGGGAGCCAGAATTTTTATTAAGGATGAAGCCGCGAATCCCTCAGGAAGCTTTAAGGCAAGACGCGCAGCCAATGCCGTTTACCATGCGAAGAGATTGGGTTATAAAGGTGTAATTGCCGCTACAAGCGGAAATTACGGCGCTGCGGTGGCGTCACAGGCAGCCATCGCGGGGCTGAAATGCATCATCGTTCAGGAATGCTATGACTCAAAGGGTGTAGGACAGCCTGAAATCGTAGAAAAGGCAAGAAAATGTGAAGCACTTGGTGCGGAGGTCGTTCAGCTCTCCGTTGGCCCGGAATTGTTTTATAAATTCCTTCTGCTTCTTGAGGAGACAGGATATTTTAATGCTTCTTTGTATACTCCATTCGGTATCGCAGGGGTAGAAACCCTTGGATATGAGATTGCGATGCAGTTTCGGGAAAAATACGGAAAGGACCCCGATGCGGTGGTCTGCACCAATGCCGGGGGAGGAAATCTGACCGGAACAGCCAGAGGGCTGCGGAAAGCCGGGGCAAACTCAACCGTGATCGGAGCCAGCGTTAATCTGGCTGGACTGCACATGGCCTCAGACGGGCAGTTTAACAGAAAATCATTTACTACAGGACATACGGGTTTTGGAATGCCGTTTTCTTCTTGGCCGGATCGTTCTGACGTTCCCAGATCTGCAGCAAGACCGCTGCGGTACATGGACCGTTACGTAACCATTGCACAAGGCGAAGTTTTCTATATTACAGAAACCCTTGCAAGCCTGGAAGGGCTGGAAAAGGGTCCTGCTGGAAATACTGCCCTGGCAGCAGCATTTGCCATCGCCCAGGAGATGGATCAGGATGAAATGATTCTTGTTCAGGAAACAGAGTATACCGGAGCCGGAAAGCATATTCAGCCCCAGATATCCTTTGCCAAAGATAATGGAATTGAAGTATTCTTCGGAGATCCAAGTGAAGAGGTGCCGGGTAAGACCATCATTTTCCCATCCCATCCTTCCATGATTAAAGCGAGAGAAGTTGATCTTGACCATATGAGACGTTCCTTAATCAAGACTGCGGTAAACAACTGCAGCGGCGTGCTTACGGAAGAGGATATCTTGTTCCTGGCAGAGGAAACGAAGACCGATGAGGGGTTTGTAAAAGGGGTTTTAAAATCATTATAGATTGAAAGGAAATAAAGATGAAAAGAGCAGATGATTTTCAGGAAAGAAGAAAACACATTGCTGGTCTGACAGATGAAGAACTCTACCAGAGATTCTGGCAGATGACAGAGCAGGTGGTGAATCCTCTTCTGGAACTTGGAAAAAAGAATACAACGCCTTCCGTTGAACGATCCGTGCTGCTTCG
>JAQSXD010000095.1 GCA_029266295.1 Bacillota bacterium
CGTATTTGTAAAGTCTACGCTGACCAGCATGGCAGTTAAGTCAAACAAGGCGGTTTTCGGACCTCAAACCATCGCCTTGACCTTACAAAACGGTTTGGGAAATATCGACCTGATCCGGGCTGAAATCGGGGAACAAAATGTAATCGCAGGCACGACTGCTCATGGGGCTACCATGCTGGGACCTGGAGCAATGCGTCATGCAGGCAGCGGAAAAACGATCATCGGAGAACTGGACGGTAAACAGACGGAACGAATTCAGCGAATCGCCGCTCTTTTTACGGAAGCAGGACTGGAAACAGACATCTCAGACAATGTTCTGGGACTTGTCTGGGATAAACTGATGGTAAATGTGGGAATCAACGCGCTCACCGGAATTACAAAGCTTCATAACGGCGAGCTGCTGGACCATCCGGAAATCGAGGCTCTTTTGGAAGCGGCTGTTTCGGAGGCTTATGCAGTGGCAGAAGCGAAAGGAATCTGTTTGAGCTTTCAGGATCCTGTCGGACACACGAAGGATGTTTGCAAAGCCACAGCGGCAAATAAGTCCTCCATGCTCCAGGATATTCTAAACCACAAAACAACGGAGATCGATATGATCAACGGTGCCATCGTACGAGAAGGAGCTTCTGCCGGTATCCCGACACCGGTCAATCATGTACTGACAAATTTAATTCGATTTATGCAGAAATAACTGCAGGCTTATTTGATCACACCTGAGGCATTTTTATGGGATCAGGCTTCTGATCAATCGTTCCTGACAGATAAGACTGCTAACTTTCTTTAACAACTTTATATTTCTAACTTTCATCGTCACTGAAAGGAGCCGTACAGTGAAAATTTACAAGCACGTCGCGGACTGCGTGAAAACTGACGAATTAGTTCAATTTACTCAAAAACTTGTTAGATTTAACAGCGTTTTTGACCCGGAAAAGACTGGAGCCAATGAGGAGGCTGTCGCGAAATTTATTGCGGAGTTTCTGATAATGGAAGGCTTTGAGGTTCACTTCGAAGAAGTGGTTCCGGGACGTCCAAATGTAATCGCATATCTTAGAGGAAAAAACCCAGGAAAAACTATATTATTTGAAGGACATACCGATGTGGTAACGGCGGGAGATCCGGAGCAGTGGCATTATGACCCATTCGGAGCCGAAATCGTAGGTGATAGAATCTATGGCAGAGGAACCTGCGACACCAAGGGCAATGTTGCTGCCGCTATTTTCGCTGCAAAAGCGGTGAAAGATTCCCGCGTTGCGTTTAACGGAAATATTCTGCTTTGCATTCCCTGCGATGAAGAAGGCATGATGCAGGGCATCAAGCACTTCATTGACAAAGGCTGGGCAGACGATGTGGATGCCGCAGTTATCTGTGAGCCGGAGGAAAACCACGTTTGCATTTTCCAAAAGGGCGCAATGAGAGCAGAAATCCGTGTTTTCGGAAAACAGAGCCACGGCGCCATGCCACTTACTGGAATCAATCCCAACTGGCGACTTGCCAGAATCATCTGTGAGCTGGAAAAGCTGGAGCAGGCGGAGAAAGACCGTCTTGGCTGCCATGAGTATTTGAAGTGGCCCAGTATCACACCGACAATTATCGCTTCACCGGCAAAAGGAGAAGCTCAAATTAATGTCGTACCGGGCGAGGTCTACATGACACTGGATATCAGAACGGTTCCGGGGCAGGATCACGATCAATTGAAGCAGAGCATTCTAGATATTTACGACAGACTGGCTGAGAAAGATCCCAATTTTAAAGCGACCTTAAACATTATTGAAGAACGACCATGGACTTCGACACCGAAAGATGCGGAGATCACCAGGGTTGTTTGCCGTGCTGTCTCGGAGGTTACGGGAAAAGAAGCCGTATGGCAGGGTGTACCCGGAGCAACGGACGGAACTTTCCTGCATGCCAGAAAAGGGATTCCTGTCATCGTTACCGGCGCAGGCAATACCTATATTCCTCATCATGCCGATGAATATGTGGAAATACCGGAGCTGATTGAAACAGCAAAAATTTATGCGCTGACAGCCATGTACTTCCTGAATGAGGATGCGTAAGCGGTAGCGGTGTGTTATGCTGGCGTTCGATGACAAGAGAATCAGAGTCGTGGTCGGACATTACGGCAGCGGCAAAACTGAGTTCTCTGTAAACTATGCGTTAAAACTAGCAGAACAGGGGAAAAAGACCGCGCTTGCAGATCTTGATATTGCAAATCCGTATTTCAGAAGCAGAGAAAGACAGGATTTGCTGGAAGAACAAGGTGTACGGGTATACAGCAATACATTCGGTTATGATATCACCGCAGATCTACCTGCCATTACGGCAGCCATCCGAGGGCCGCTGGAAGATCCTCTCTGCCATTCAGTGATTGATGCAGGGGGAGATCATCTGGGAGCCAGAATTCTGATACAATTTGATCGGTATTTTGATCCTGCGGATTGTGACTTCTTCTGTGTTGTCAATGGAAGGAGACCGGAGACCAGTACCCTGGGGGGTGCGATGAATCATATCTTCAGAATAGAAAAGGAAACAGGCCGAAATATCACCGGTTTGATTAACAATACCCATCTTTTGAAGGAAACGGGAGCGGAGGATGTGGTCAGAGGATATCACCTCTGCACAGAACTGTCTTCCCGGCTTGGGGTACCTTTAAAATATAATTGCTGTGTACAGACGCTGCTGGAAGAGCTGAGACCAAAAACGGTACAATATCAGGATTTTCATATATTTCCCATGAGGCTGTATATGAGAGACAGCTGGCTCGATCGATAAGCCCGAAGTTATGACTCTAACCTTAGCGCCGGTTGGCTAGGGCGTGTCTGAAAGCTGCTTGTGCGGGGGCAATGAGTTTTCAGATACGTCCTAGGATCAACCAGGTTGTTCCCTGTCAACCTGTGCGAAGGAAGTGCTTCACGAAGAAAGGGAGTTATCCAATGGCAAAGGGTATGGTCGTTTTTGACGAAGAACGATGCAAGGGCTGTGAGCTTTGCATCTTCGTCTGTCCTTTAAAAATATTATCTTTGCATGAAACAAAGATCAATTCAAAGGGTTACCACCCTGCGAGTGTGACGGATCCACAGCGGTGCACCGGCTGCGGAAGCTGCGGTGTGATCTGTCCCGACGGCGCAATCAGTGTCTACCGAGAGGAGCAGGGAGGGCGCATCAATGAATGAAAAAGTTTTAATGAAGGGGAATGAAGCCTTTGCAGAAGCAGCGATCAGAAGCGGCTGCCGGTATTACTTTGGCTATCCGATTACCCCGCAGAATGAAATTACAGAATATATGTCAAGGGAACTTGCAAAGCATGGCGGTTCCTTTGTCCAGGCAGAAAGTGAAATCGCCGCCATCAATATGGCCTATGGAGGCGCTGCGGCAGGAGGAAAGGTGCTTATCTCTTCCTCTTCACCGGGCATCGCACTGATGCAGGAGGGGTTTTCCTTCCTGTGCTCGACTGAAATTCCGCTGGTGATTCTAAGCGTATCCCGGGGAGGCCCGGGAGTAGGAACCATCCAGCCGGGGCAGGCAGATTATTATCAGTCCACCAGAGGGGGTGGCAACGGAGATTATCATCTCTTTGTCTTTGCTCCGTCTTCCATTCAGGAAGCGGTGGACATGATGGCCAGAGCCTTCGATATTGCAGAGGAATATCGGAATCCCGTCATGATTTATGTGGACGGCGTTCTCGGTCAGATGATGGAGCCAGTGGTGCTGCCAAAGCCTATTCCCGCAGTTAGCGGTGATGAGATCTCCAAGCTAAGGCCTTGGGCTATGACCGGTACAGACGGGAAAAGAGAACATAACGTGATCAAATCCTTGTACCTCAAGCCGGAAGAGCTGGAAGCTAGAATCCTGGATATGGATCAAAAATATCAAAAGGCAAAAAAAGAGCTGGTCCTTTGCAAGACAGAAGGGCTGGAAGAAGCGGAAGTAGTTTTTGTAGCCTATGGTTCCACCGCAAGAATCACCGAGGAAGCGGTAGATCTTTTAGCAGAAGAGGGGATTCAGGCAGGACTGATCAGACCAGTGAGCCTTTGGCCCTTCCCCTACGATGTGTTTGATCAGATTCCCGATACAGTGAAAGCTGTCATCTCCGTAGAACTGAGTATGGGGCAGATGATTGACGATGTGAAAATCGGCTGCAAAGGAAGATTCCCCGTTTCCTTGTCAGGCAGAGTGGGCGGAATCCTGATTACACCGCCGGAGATCGCAGCAGATGCAAAGAAAGCATTGGGGGTGAGGGCATGACAGGAAAGGAAGCCGTACAAAGTGTTATGGTTGATAAAAATCCAAAGAGCATGAAAGCAGTATTCCAATATACCAAGGGGATGCTGCCGGAGGAAACGACCTATTGTCCCGGCTGTACCCACGGAATTGCCCACAGACTGATCATGGAGGTACTGGATGAAAAGGGACTACTGGGCCAGACCATCGGTGTAGCACCCATTGGCTGCAGCATCCTCGCTCACCATTACATGAATGTAGATATGTGTGAATCTGCTCACGGGCGAGCGCCGGCCATCGCCACGGGTATCCGCAGGGTACAGAAAGACAAAATCATCTTTACCTATCAGGGAGACGGCGATCTGGCATCCATCGGAACGGGAGAAATCGTTCAGGCGGCCCATAGAGGAGAAAAATTCACCACATTCTTTATCAATAACGCGATTTATGGTATGACCGGAGGGCAGATGGCGCCAACCAGTCTCATCGGTCAGAAGACCACGACAAGTGCAGAGGGCAGAGATAAGGAGAGTGCCGGAATGCCCATTCGTATGGCGGAACTCATCGCGACCATGGATGGAGCAGTTTTTGTGGAACGGGTATCGGTGGATTCTCCCGCCAATATCAGAAAAGCGAAGAAAGCGGTACAGAACGCCATCGAGGTTCAGGAGAAACGGCTGGGATTTGGATTTGTGGAAATTCTATCTACCTGTCCCACCAACTGGGGGCTGAATCCGGTGAAATCCCTTGAATGGCTGAGAGAGAATATGATTCCCTACTACCCTCTCGGAAATCTCAAACATCCCAGGGAGGTGAAGTAAATGGCGACGCATAAACTGATCATTGCCGGCTTTGGAGGGCAGGGCGTCATGCTGATCGGGCAGATGATTGCCTACGCCGGTATGCTGGAAGGAAAAGAGGTTACCTGGATGCCCGCTTACGGGCCAGAAATGAGGGGAGGAACCGCCAACTGCACCGTTGTCATCTCTGATCGGAAGATCAGCTCCCCCATCGTAACCGAGGCCACGGCAGTCGTGGCAATGAACCTGCCTTCTCTGCATAAATTTGAGAAGCTGGTGAAACCGGGAGGTCTGCTTTTCATCAATTCGTCCTTGATTCATGAAGATGCAGACAGAGATGATGTGGAAGTCTGCCGGATTGATGCGAACGAGATTGCGGTGAGGCTTCAAAATGACAAGGTCTCGAATATGGTAATCCTCGGTGCTGTCGTAAGCAAAACCGGGGTTGTCAAAATGGGGAGCATTGAAAAAGTGATGGATAAGTTATTTACCGGTAATAAAGTCAAGACATTACCTCTAAATAAAAAAGCATTGACAGCGTGGGAGGCTTGATATCCTTTTGCATCTTTCACGGTTAAGGAGGAGAGCCGTGATCTCATGCAAGCATGATGAAACACTAAAGTTTAAAGGAAAGGATGAGTATGATGATAGCATCATACGGGGGAAGAAGATGAAAAAGAATTTAGCGATACTTCTGGTTTTAGTCCTTCTGCTGTCAACCCTGGCCGGGTGCGGCGGCGGAAGCGGGAGTGGAGGAGACTCCGAATCGGCGGAGCCCTTCAAGGTCGGTGCAATCTATCCATTGAGCGGAGCCAATGCGCTTCTTGGATCACAATGTCTTGCAGCAGTAAAAATTGCAGTTGACATCGTCAATGCAAACGGAGGGGTACAGGGAAGACAGGTTCAGCTTGTTGAAGCGGATGCTCCCGATCCCACGGCAGCAACAACAGAAGCGGGAAGACTTGTAGACCAGCAGGGTGTACAGGTAATCTTCGGCTCTCTGGCCAGTGGTAATGCTCTTGCGATTGCAGGCGTTACGGAAAAAAGCGGCGTTACTCTTGTAGAATCCGGCGGAATCGCAGATGCCCTGACAGACTCCGGCTTCAAAAATGTATTCAGAATTCTTGACAAGGGCGGACTGCGTGGAGCAGCCGGTGTTACATACACTGCTGACGTTATTGCGCCGATGCTGAACATCGCACCGAAAGATCTGAAAGTAGCCATCATTCATGAGGAATCCAGCTACGGAACCTCTGTTGCAGACGGCGCAGAAAAGAAGATCAAGGAACTGGGACTGAATCTTGTGGCCAGAGAACACTATAATTCTACCATTACCGATATGTCGGCATTGGTACTGAAACTCAAGGAAGCGAAGCCTGATGTTTTATTCACGGTAAATTACATCAACGACGCAATCCTTCTTGTTGATACCCTGAAGCAGTATGATGCCATTCCTAAGGTATTGATGGGCTGCGGAGCAGGAACCACCGACCCGAACTTCGCTGCTACCATCGGTGCTGATTCAGACGGATTTTTCTGCACAGATATGCCAACAAATCTGCCGTTGGATGTGTTCACTGATGAAGCCATGAAAAATGTTGTTAGCGAATTCAGAGAACGGTTCAAGAAAGAATTCCCGGATATGAACAATGTATCCGTTGCGGCAGAGGCTGCTTTTGCAGGATCTTACACCTTTATGAACAATATTCTGCCCAATGCAAAAACGCTGGACGCAGCGGGAATTCGTGAAGCTGCTTTGACCACCAAGCTTGATATGACAACCCTCGGTTTTGGCTGGGATCTGGGCGATGACGGACAGAATTACGCTGCTTCCGCTAATATCAACCAGTGGCAGGGAGGCAAAGTCGTGACAGTATCTCCTGAAAAGCTGAAAAACGGCGAAGTGATCAATGTACCGCTGCCCATAGCCGGCCAGTAAAGAGCGAAAAAGAATCACCCATCTAAACACTGATAAAATACTGATTTCGTGAATATTCTGCCCGCAGATGCTTCTCCTCGACTTATGCGGTGCGGGCAGAATTTAGAATGATTCAGTGGCCTAACAAGTACACTGTAACACTTAAAACATGTAAGGAATTAGGTGTTACAGAGTACTAGCAGCAGAATATTAAAGGAGAATAAAATGGAACAAATTTTACAGGTTCTCATTTCAGGTATTCTATCAGGCGGGATATATGCACTGGCCAGTGTCGGCTTGGCTTTGATCTTTGGAGTGGTCGGGCTTGTAAACTTTGCCCACGGAGAATACCTGATGCTTGCGATGTACATCGCATACTGGATTTATAATTTTTCCGGACTGGATCCTTATCAGTCCCTGATCATTAATTTGGCAATCATGGCTGTCATCGGATATATTACCTTCAAGGTGATTATGGAGCGTGTCTTGGATTCGGATCACTCCATACAGATGCTGCTTACTCTGGCACTGTCCATGGTGCTGCAGAATCTTGCGCTGATGTTCTGGAAGGCCGATTATCGAAACATCAGAATCGATATGACCAATGATACGATGAATCTCGGTTTTCTGACATTCAATACGCCGCGAGTTCTGGCCTTTTTCATCGCAATCGGTGCATCGATCCTGCTGTATCTTTTCTTACAGAAAACATTCACCGGAGCTGCCATGCGGGCCATTTCCCAAAACGGTAAAGCCGCACAGCTCATGGGAATCAATATAAAGAGAACCTACGGCCTTGCTTTCGTCATCGGAACAACGCTGGTAGGGCTTGCAGGCCTGCTGATTTCACCCATTTATCCTGCGTTCCCCACTGTGGGGGCTAGTTTCAGTACACTTGCGTTTATCGTAGTCGTTCTGGGAGGCTTATCCAGCGTTCCCGGAGCCATCATCGGAGGACTGGTGATCGGAGTTGTGGAAAGCTTTGCAGGTTACTTTGCAGGACCGGCTTACCAGCAGGCAGCATACTTCCTCCTGTTTATCCTGGTACTCGTTTTCAAGCCGAACGGTTTGTTCGGCCGATCCTAGATTGCAGTAAGGGAGTGAAAATATGATAAGACAACTGATTTTAAAACATAATCTGGTATTGTGGATCATTGCCGCTGGTTCGGTCATCGTGCCGTTTTTCCTTCCCAACAGATATTTTCAGGATATCGCAGTGATGACATTCTTATGGGCCGGTCTTGCCACCTCCTGGAATCTGTACAGCGGTTACTGCAAGCGGCTGAGTATCGGTCATGCGGCGTATCTTGGTATCGGGGCATACACCTCAACGCTGCTGTATCTGAATTTTGGGATTTCGCCATGGATCGGCATGCTGGCAGGAGGCGTGATTTCGGCTATCGCCGCGCTCATTATCGGGGGTACGACCCTCAGATTGAAGGGAACCTTCTTTGTATTATCAACCATAGCCTTTGCCGAAATTTTGAAGGTCATGACCATTACCTCCAAGGATATCACAGCAGGCGCGCTGGGGCTTATGATTCCGTATCAGCCTGGCTTTTCCAATATGATCTGGCAGGGAAAGATACCCTATGCTGTCCTGACTTGGATTTATATGATCGTCGTGCTGATCATCAGTGTGAGACTGGAAAAATCAAAGCTCGGATATTCGCTCATTGCACTCGGTGAAAATCAGGAGGCGGCGGAAAATTTAGGCGTCAATTCCACCAGAACGATGCTTGTTGCTTTTGTGATGAGTGCGGTTTTGACCTCTTTTGGAGGAACGCTGTTTGCGCAGTATGTGATGTTTATTGAGCCTACCTCTGTAATGAGCATGGGAAATTCCATCAACTTTATTCTCCTTGCCATTGCCGGCGGCATGGGAACCGCCTTCGGACCGATGATTGGTTCCTTTATTCTGACACCTGTCAGCAATCTGCTCAGGGGTTATCTTGCCGGTATCAGCGGGCTTCATGGACTCATTCTCGGACTGGTGCTCATTGTCATACTGTTATACAGGCCCGATGGTATTCTGCCGCAGCTTAAGCTGCTGTTTCGATATCTCTTTGGGAAATTTGTTAAGCTGGGTAAAGGAGAATGAGTATGATATTACAAGTAGAATCGGTAACAAAAAAATTCGGCGGCTTAAGTGCAGTTTCAGAGGTATCCCTGGAAATTGAAGAGGGGAACATCATCGGACTGATCGGACCCAACGGCGCAGGAAAAACTACCTTATTCAACTGCATCAACGGAACCCTCCCCATAACAGAAGGAACAATCATTTTTGATGGGGTGGATATCACCCGAAAAAAATCCCATGAGATAGCGAAGTTGGGGATTGCGCGAAGCTACCAAATTGTTCAGCCGTTTGGCAATATGACCACCCTTCAAAATGCCATGGTAGGAGGCTTTTGTAAAACGAAGGTTTATAAGGAGGCAGAAGCAATTGCACTGCGTTCTTTGGAGCTGGTCCGTCTCGATCATAAAAAGGATTTGATCGCAAAGCATCTCAATCTCGGTGAGAGAAAGAAGCTGGAGATCGCGAAAGCACTGTCTACTCAGCCGAAGCTGCTGCTGCTGGATGAGGTTATGGCCGGTCTGACTCCTTCGGAGGTACAGGAAATGGTCAAAATCATCCATTCAATCAACGCCTCGGGGATTACACTCATCATCATTGAACACATTATGGAAGCGATCATGTCCCTGTCAACGCGGATCGTTGTACTGAACTTTGGAAAAAAGATCATGGAAGGTACCCCTTTCGAGGTCAGCAGCAATCAACAGGTTATTGAGGCATATTTCGGAGTAGAGGACGGTGAAGAGGATGCTTAAATTATCAAACATCAATTCCTTTTACGGAGAAGTCCAGGTTTTGCGCGATGTGAACCTGGAGGTAAAACAGGGAGAAATCGTAACCGTCATAGGTGCCAATGCAGCGGGAAAGTCAACGATGATCTCCTGTATCTCCAAAACGGTAACATCCTTCACCGGTGAAATTGAATTTGAAGGAAGCAGGATTGATTCTCTCAGGCCGGATCAGGTGGTGGAGCGGGGACTGATTCAAGTACCGGAAGGAAGACTGCTCTTTCCAAAGCTGACTGTAAGGGAAAATCTCGAATTAGGGGCTTTCAGCAAGAGAAGCAGAAACAGCAGGAAGGAACGACTTGAGTATGTTTACAGCATTCTGCCCAAGATGAAGGAGAGAGCGAATCAGATGGCGGGATCACTCAGCGGCGGTGAAGCACAGATGTGCGCCAATAAGAAACGAGGGAACCACGATACTCCTGATCGAGCAGAACGTCAGGCAGTCTCTGAAACTGGCCGACCGCGCATATGTCATTGAAAACGGGAGAATTCTCATGGAAGGCAACGGCAAGGAACTGCTTGGAAGCAATGAAGTGAAGAAAGCGTACCTAGGCATATAAAATGGAATCACTATTCTGGAAAATCGTGAGAAATAATTCCTGTTGTCTCCTAGATTACGCTTTTGAAACATAGTATAATTCAGGGAAAGCTGATGGAAAATCAGGTTTTCACTGATAAAATTATAAAGGAGGGAAAATTTATGTCAGAGAATCAAAAAGGCGTGAAATACGCCACATCTTTCAAGGAACAGTTTACTGTTCGAGGTATGATTATCGGCTCCATTGGTGCAGCTGTTTTGACCATGAGTTCCATGTATGTTGCCTTAAAGCTAGGCGCGCTTCCATGGCCGATCATCTTTGTTGCTCTGGTATCCATGTTCTCACTGAAACTACTTGGGAATACGAATATCAATGAAATCAACGTAACCCATACCGCGATGTCTGCAGGTGCGATGACTGCAGGCGGTCTTGCATTCACCATTCCCGGCATATTTATTTTAAATCCAGAAGCGGAGCTGAATATCGTCGCTCTGTTCTTCGTGGTCCTGGGCGGCGTAATCCTCGGACTGATTTTTACAGCACTTATTCGAAAGTACTTTGTCGTTACAAAAGATCTGCCCTATCCCATGGGCCAGGCAGCTGCGGAAACGCTGATTATCGGAGACGAGGGCGGGAAAAAAGCATTTACCCTGTTTTCTTCGCTAGGTGTTGCCGCTGCATTCACAGTTGTTAGAGACTGGTTCCGGTGGATCCCCGCTACCTTGCCTGGAAACCTAGGCGGAACAACACTGGCTTCTAAAGGGGTTTTTGCAGGAATCTGGCTGTCTCCTATGTTGATCGCAGTAGGTTTTATCATCGGCCCTCTTTATATTGGTGTCTGGTTCCTGGGAGCGATCATCGGTGATTTCGGCATCGTGCTCGGCGGCACCAGTGCTGGCCTTTGGGACGGCGCTGTAGCCGGAGCCATTAAATCTTCTCTGGGTATCGGTCTTATGGTCGGAACCGGAGTGGGCATTATTGTTAAAGGAATTATTCCAAAGGCGAAGGAAATCTTTGGACCCATGTTCAGCAAGGAGAATATGTCGGGAGGCTTTATCAATCTAAGATGGGCGCCGATCGCCATGGTTCTGATTGCATTTCTTTTCACCGTCATCTGCAAAATGGGTGTGGTTGCCAGCATCATTACCATTCTCGGTGTTTGGCTTGCTACTTCCATGTCAGCACAGATCGTTGGACAGACGGGAATCAACCCAATGGAAGTGTTTGGTATCATCGTACTTCTTGCGGCGAAAGCAGTTTCCAGCCTTGGTCAGACAGAAGCCTTCATGGTTGCGGCTGTCGTCGCCATTGCCTGCGGTCTTGCGGGTGATGTTATGAATGATTTCAAAGCTGGACATATTCTGCATTCTGATCCCAGGGCACAGTGGCTCGGAGAATGCATCGGCGGCTTGATCGGTTCTTTTGTTACCGTAGGCGTATTCTATATTATTCTGACGGCCTATGGACCTACCGCCTTTGGAAATCCGGAGATGTTTATCGCTCCTCAAGCAGGTGCAGTTGCTGCCATGGTCGGCGGCATTCCACATATGACGGCGTTCCTCATCGGACTGGTTGTGGGCTGCGTCCTTTACTGTTTCAATTTTCCGGTTATGACCCTGGGACTCGGCGTATATCTTCCGTTCTACCTCTCTGCAACTGCCTTCATCGGCGGAGCGCTGCGCTTCATCGTTCAGAAGGCGGCTCCGGATTATGAGAAGAGCGGTTCTGGTCTGATCGTAGCTTCCGGACTACTTGGAGGAGAAGCGGTAGTTGGTGTCATTATTGCTCTGATTCAGGCCGTTCAGGGAATGACTGCAATGTAAAATCGCGGTACCT
>JAQSXD010000096.1 GCA_029266295.1 Bacillota bacterium
GTCGCTCAGCCGAAGCATAAAAGAATTTTAACCGTTAAGTTTTACCGCTTATGGTCGATATATAAACTACAGGACTGCATCCAGCAAATTGAAAGGAGAATAACAATGTCTGATGTATATGATGAAAGCAAAATTTTAGAAGAGGATACCCAGCACGGCAGATTTCTGACCTTCACTTTAGAGGATGAAGTATATGGGATCGAAATAAAGTACGTTACAGAGATCATTGGAATCCAATCGATTACCAAAGTACCTGAGGTGCCGGATTATGTAAAAGGCATCATCAATCTAAGAGGAAAAATTATTCCGGTAATCGATGTCAGGCTGAAGTTTGGAAAACAGCCCATGGAATATGATGACAGAACCTGTATCGTAGTAATTGACATCAGTGATGTTTCGGTGGGCCTGATTGTGGACAATGTTGATGAAGTATTAACCATTGATGATCAGGATATCGCAGCGCCCCCAGCCAATAAAACCGGATTCGAAAACAGATATATCAAAGGAATCGGTAAGGCAGGAGAACGGGTTCAGTTGCTTCTGGACTGTGAGAGACTATTAAAGACAGACGAAATGGAACTCATTGAATCCATCAACTAAAACGGGATCTTCGTTTTGTGTTGGGCTGCTTTGGCCCATATGCTGAAAAATCTTAAAACAGAACAGGGGTAAGTGAAAAAGCCAGCTAAATACTGATTCTAACGGTATGGCTTTTTCTGTTGTTGTGAGGCAGAAATAACAGGTTATAAGGTGCGTTTGGCCTTTTGAAAAACCGGGTATATGCTATTGAAACAGTCAATGAGTGCAGGATTGCTGTAGTGCAACTGCTGAAGATACAGTGCCTAAGGAAAGGGGTTAATTGGATGAAAGTGTCGCGTAAGATAAAAGTGCTAATAGTAGATGATTCACTTTTGTTTAGAGAGACTCTGGCCAGAGAGGTTGGGAAGGATTTTGGAATTGAGGTAGTCGGAACTGCGGAAGATCCGTTTATGGCAAGAGATAAAATCTTGGAACTTAAGCCGGATGTTGTTACTTTAGACGTTGAAATGCCTAAAATGGACGGAATTGCTTTCTTGAAAAAGCTGATGCCACAATATCCCTTGCCGGTAATTGTGGTGAGTTCCATCGGAAAAAATGTTTTTGAAGCGCTGGATGCAGGCGCAGTGGATTTTGTCACCAAACCTGATGTCAGCAAGCAGGGAGGAATGAATTCCTTCATCAATGAGCTCATCGTAAAGATAAAAATTGCGTCGACTGCTAAAGTTGGCAGTTATAAAAAAGATTATGAAGCAGCCCGTATCGTCTCCGAGCATGGAACCGACATCTCCAATATGATTTTGGCCATCGGAGCGTCCACAGGAGGAACCGAAGCGATTTATAAGGTGATCACAGCATTCCCCAGGGATATGCCCGGAATCCTCATCGTCCAGCATATGCCGCCCGTCTTTACAAGACTTTATGCCGACAGGCTGAACAATTCCTGTAAACTGGAAGTGAAGGAAGCGCAAGACGGTGATATGGTAAAACCGGGAAGGGTACTGGTTGCAGCCGGAGATTTTCATATGAGATTGGCAAAGGGTCCTTCCGGTTACTATGTAAAATGTGCGCAGGGAGAAAAGGTGAATGGACACTGCCCCTCTGTAGATGTACTCTTTGATTCCGTTGCTGATGTGGCAAAGGATAAGGCTATCGGCGTCATCTTAACTGGAATGGGGGCTGATGGAGCAAAGGGCTTGTTGAATATGCGAAAGAAGGGTGCATATACCATCGGTCAGGATGAAAAATCATCCACAGTATATGGAATGCCCATGGTGTCGTACAATATTGGCGCTGTTGCCAAGCAGCTGCCGCTGGATCGGATTCCTCAGGAAATATGCAATCATCTGTCGATCAAATAATCGACTCGAAATTGATTATACGCGAAATCAACATAATGAGTAAAAATAAAATCTACAATTGTCAAAAATTGTGGATTTTTTTGTTAAGTAATTGCATAACCAACCGATAAAATAATGGCGTCCGGGATACCGGAATTGATGAATACCAAAAGAGGAGAGAAATTATATGCTACTAAAGTTATTATCCATTCGGTCGAAGCTGGGGATTTTGATTGTCCTGCCGCTTGTGGCTGCAATTACTGTGACCCTTGTCGGTTTATTTTATGTCGACAAAATAAGTGATAGCCTGACGAAAAGCCTGTACGAAGAGAGCTTTAACAATATCTCTTCCGTTCTCAGCGCGGAAGGCGATCTCTTTCAGGCCAGAGACAGCATTAACGGAGTTCTATTAGATGACAGTAAAGGGCTGATGGACCCGGCGTTAAAGCTTAAATATACAAAAGAATTTAATGGGTATACCTTAAAAATTCAGGAAAACACAAAAAAGACGATGTACGTTTTAGCGGAGGATCAAACACGCTGGGAGCATCTTACCGATGAAATATCAGGAATGACGGCGTTTGAGCATTATGAAGCCTTTGAAAAGGATTTCACCGCTTGGTTGGAACTGTCGGGGCAGATTGCAAGCACCTATAAAGTCAATGATGAATGGGATGATCTCTTTGCCAGTTCTCGTGAGCACCTGGACGCCCTGAGCAGGCTTGTAGAGGCTGGGGCAAGGGAAGAAATTGAGCGAAATGAGCAAAGTAAGAATACGATGGTTATGATTATGGCGATCATCAACATCGGCGTGCTGCTCATCACTTCGGTTCTGTCGATTTTTGTAATTCGATCTATTACCGGTCCTTTGAAAAAATCAGTGCTGATGCTGCAGGAAATGGTAAAGGGCAGGCTGAGCAGGCGCCTGAATCTCGATCAGAGAGATGAAATAGGAGTGATGGGGAAAACTCTCGACCAATATGCTGAAAATCTGCAGAAAAATGTGATAGGGGCCTTGAAGAGGATTTCGGAAGGAGATTTGGATATAGAAATCGAGGTTTCCGATCCCGAGGATGAAATCAGCCCGGTGATCAAAACAACCGTAGACAATCTGAATGCACTTGTAGTGGAAGCCGAGAAGCTGACCGCTGCTGCAGTAGAAGGAAATCTTGAAATCAGGGGAGATGCCGGACGCTTTCAGGGAGGGTACTATGACATCGTTGCCGGAGTCAATGCTGCTTTGGATTCTTTGATCAATCCCTTAAAGGTTGCGGCAAACTATATGGATCGAATCAGTAAAGGAGATATTCCTCCCGAAATTACGGAGGACTACCGAGGTGACTTTGATTTGATCAAAGATAATATTAATACCTGTATTCGGACTGTCAATCTGCTTGTTGATGGTATGGAGGAACTATCGGAACTGACCCTCAACGGCAATCTGCTCGCGCGGGGGGATGAAGCCAGATATGACGGAGGCTTTGCAAAAATTGTAAGCGGTGTGAATCTGACACTGGACACTTTGGTGGGATACATTAACGAGATGCCTGCACCGGTTCTGATCATCGATAGAGAATTCACGGTGCGTTATATTAATCATACCGGAGCAGCCCTTCTGGAAAAAGCCCAGGAAGAAGTGATCGGAGAAAAATGTTGGGATGAGTTTCAAACCAGCCAATGTCATACAGAAAAGTGTGCATGCTTCCAGGCAATGGAACGGGATGAACGGGTCACAGAAGAAACGGATGCACATCCATGCGGAAAAGACCTTGAGATCCAATCTACGGGCATACCCATCAGGGATCGCAGCAATCAGGTGATCGGAGCCATCGAGTTATTTACAGATCAAACCCATATCAAAAATGCGGTCAAGGTATCTGAAAAACAATCCCGATTCCAGCTGATGGAGGTGGAAAAACTGATCTATAACCTTGAGAAAATTTCCGTAGGCGATCTGAATCTTGCACTGCGTGTTGAAACCACCGATGGAGATACTGCTGAAATAGGGTTTAACTTTGAAAAGATCAATCAGAGCCTGGAACAGAGTGTGAGTGCACTGAGATCCATGTTAGACGATGTGGATATGCTTGCGAAAGCAGCAGTGGAGGGAAGGCTGGAGGTTCGAGCAGATGAAGGGCATCATCAGGGGAGCTATCAAAAAATTGTGGGAGGCGTAAACCAGACGCTGGATGCGGTTATCGCTCCGGTAAATGAAGCGTCCCAGGTGCTCCAGGAAATGGCAAAGGGGAACCTGCAGATCAGCATGGAAGGAGCTTATCAGGGCGACCATGCGGCCATCAAGAATGCGCTGAATGAGACCATTGACAATATCAGGAGCTATGTGAGCGAAATCTCCCATGTTCTTGCCCAGATCAGTGATGGAAATCTGGATCAGGCAATTACAGCGGATTATAAAGGGGATTTCATAGCGATTAAAGACTCTTTAAACCAAATCGTAACATCATTAAGTCAGACCATGAGCGAGATCCGGGAGGCTGCTGAGCAGGTGGCTGCAGGATCCAGGCAGGTGTCTGACGGAAGCCAGGCGCTTTCCCAGGGTTCTACAGAACAGGCAAGCTCCATTCAGGAACTGACTGCGTCCATCGCTGAGATTGCATCCCAGACGAGACAGAATGCGCTGAATGCAAATGAGGCCAGTGAGCTTGCAGCAGATGCCAGAGATCATGCGGAAAAGGGCAACGGCCATATGAAGGAAATGCTGAACTCCATGGTTGAGATCAATGATTCCTCGGCCAACATATCAAAAATAATTAAGGTGATAGACGATATCGCATTCCAGACCAACATTCTGGCGCTGAACGCAGCGGTAGAGGCAGCAAGAGCCGGTTTTCATGGGAAGGGCTTTGCAGTAGTCGCAGAAGAGGTCAGAAACCTTGCTGCAAGAAGTGCAGCCGCAGCCAAAGAGACCACGGAGCTCATCGAAGGGTCCATCGGTAAAGTACAAACGGGTACGAAGATTGCGAATGAAACAGCTGCAGCTCTTTCAAAGATCGTTGAAGGAATTGAAAAGTCTGCAAGTCTTGTAGGAAATATTGCAGGAGCATCAAGTGTGCAGGCAACGGGAATTGCGCAAATCAACAAGGGAATCGAGCAGGTGTCTCAGGTAACCCAGAACAATTCAGCAACAGCAGAGCAAAGCGCCGCAGCCAGTGAGGAACTTTCCGGACAAGCAGAGCTGCTGAAAGAGATGGTAGGAAGGTTCAAGGTGAACAAAGAAGAAGCAGCGCTCTCATCAGAGCACAGGTTGCTGCCGGAAGATATTTCTGAAAACCAACCGTCAGAACCTGCCAGAATCAGACTGGACGATGAGGAATGCGATAAATATTAAGCTGTCTGAAAGCAAAAAGTCGAAATTACAGTTTTTATACCGGAAATTGTAAATGAAAATATACTTAAGTTTGTGCCATACTGTGCCGATAAATACATTGTGATACTAGTTTCATCTATGTGATGATTCGGGAAGGTGGGTTAAATGAAGAAGATCAATGCGGCTGAATTAACCGAATACGGTTTGCAGAAGCGAGGCGACTTGAATACAAAGCTGATGACCTTAAGCAGGAGCATGGAATCAATCAGGGAAATAATCCGTGAATACGATACTTTGATCAAACAAGTTTTCCTAAAAATTAAATCGGTGCAGGGAATTGCCAATAAGACAAATCTTTTGGCAATCAACGCATCGATTGAGACCATTCATGCTTCGGATCTACTAGCTAGTTTTGAACAAATCGTTGAAAAAAATCTGACGATACAAGCAAAAATTATATCACAGATTCTTGCGTATGATCCAGATTTCTTTTATCAGGACGGAGGCGCATTTGCAAGAGAATGTGGCATGGAGGAGTTTTACGTTACTGACGGTGATGGTATTGTACAGTTTACGAATATGCCTTCATGGAAAAACTCAGCCTTAAAATCATCTGAAATATTAAGAATCCTGAAGAACCCCGAACTTGAAATTGCGTTGCCTTCCGTAGGAAACGGATTTGACGGTGAGCTGCAAAAGACGGTGGGAGTTGCCAGAACGGATCAGCCTGGGATTATTCAGACCGGAGCTCATTTTGTTCGGCCTAAGGGTCAGCTGGCAATTGATGGCTTTGGCGTCGTTGCGCAAGAGGCCAAGCGATTGGCTGATGTTTCAAAAGAGATTTCCGCAAGGATCACAACGCTTACAAATGAACTCGGCAGTATGCTTGAGCGGTTGGAATCGATTTATGGTGAAGCAGACAGAGGCATTAGCGCATGTTCCGATGCTGCTTCTTTGTCAGAAGCGGTTTCGTTGGAAGAACAGGAAGCCCGCCTGAATGATCTTAAAGGAACGTTGAAGCAGCTTGATAAGGATTTTGATGAGTCAAGGAAGTATTTTAAGAATATCTTATCACCGCTGACTGAACTGATTAATATCGCGCGGCAAACAAATCTTCTTGGCGTGAGAGCGGCAATTGAAGCCGCCCACTCTACCAATGACAAGCAGGATTTTGACAATCTGCTGAACCGTCACATGACCGCTGAAGCTAAGCTGGTTGCGCTTCTGATTGAGCGAAGACCGGATATTACCATCGACCAGATGGAAGAACTGAGCGAAAAGATTGATATTGCAGAAATTTGGATCGCCGATGAAAATGCTACGGTTGAGCTGACCAATATCAAGGGGGGAAAGGGGTTTGTCTATCAGAGTGAAGGGCAGACGGCCCCGTTTTTGAGAATCCTTTCTAACCCGGAGCTTATTGTAGCGCCGCCCCCTTCCCTCCGGACGCTGGATAATCGCGTATTTAAATACGTCGGTGTGGGTAGGAAGGATAAACCTGGATTTTTACAGGTTGGAATCCCTTCCAAGCTGTATGGGGAAAGCACAGCGGAAGGGTTTTCCGTTGTGGCGAAGCAGATCAAAAACCTCGCGGAGCAATCCAGAGATACCACCACCGAAATAGAAGCGATTGTAGAGGATATGGATCGTAAGGCCAAAAAGGCAGCGGAACAGATGAAAAGCGTTCAGCGATACCGGACCGAAGCGGTTCATGAGCTGGAACGACTGAAGTAGCTAATGAATAGACGAAGACCAGAAATTACAAAGTTATAAAAAACAAAGATTAGAAATCAGCATCAATGGAATAAAAACAGGGTATCAAATTGGAAGCATTTGATACCCTGTTTGCATCTCAGATCAGTTACTTTGTATTTGATTCGATTCTTGGAATCAAATCAGATGATTCGAAGCGTCCAATCCTCAATATTCCATACATCTGTAATCCAGTCCTGATAAAATTCAGGCTCATGACAAACCAGCAACACGGTGCCCTTGAAATCCATAAGGGCTTTTTTTAGTTCGGCTTTTGCTTCTACGTCCAGATGGTTTGTTGGTTCGTCCAAAACCAGCCAGTTGGATTCCCTCTGCATCAGCTTGCAAAGTCTTACCTTGGCATTCTCGCCGCCGCTCAGAACCTTCATCTGACTGGTGATATGCTCATTGGTCAGCCCGCACTTGGCCAGTGCTGAACGGACTTCTGCATTGGTGTAAGAGGGGAATTCTCTCCAAACAGATTCCAATGCGGTCTCAGAACTGTCTCTGTCGGCTTCCTGTTCGAAGTAAGCTGGCTGGAGAAAATCACCCAATTCCAGGCTTCCCTCCAGCGTCTTTATTTTTCCCAAAATGGACTTTAACAGCGTTGTCTTTCCCAGTCCGTTGGTGCCGATTACAGCGATTTTCTGGCCACGCTCCAGGGCAAAGCTAACAGATCTTGTCAGCGGCTCGTCATAGCCCAAAATAACATCTTTTCCTTCAACGATAAAACGGCTTGGTGTTCTGGCTTCCTTGAATTCAAAAAATGGCTTCGGCTTTTCCCTTGGACGTTCCAGAACTTCCATTTTGTCCAGCATTTTTTGCCTGCTGTTTGCCATTCCTCTGGTTGCTACTCTTGCTTTATTTCTCGCAATGAAATCTTCCATCCGTTCAATTTCCTGCTGCTGTTTCTCATATGCCTTGAGTTCCTGATTTTTCTTTACGGAATACATCTGCATAAATTTCTCGTAGTCACCGGTGTAACGGGTAAGCTCTCCCTCATTGACATGATAGATGACATTGATAACGGAATTCAGAAATTCCATATCATGGGAAACCAGGATGAAACTATTCTCATATTCCTGGAGATAGCGCCTCAGCCATTCAATATGTTCTGTATCTAGGTAATTTGTTGGCTCGTCTAGAATCAGAATCGAAGGGTCCTTCAGCAGCAATTTGGTAAGTAAAACCTTAGTACGCTGACCTCCGCTCAAATCCGAAACATCTTTATCCAGGCCGATGCTGCCCAGTCCAAGACCGTTTGCAATTTCTTCAATTTTGGCATCGAGCGTATAAAAGCCGCTGTGCTCCAGAATCTGCTGTATTTCTCCCGCATCCTCCATCATTGCATCCATATCACTGTCTGCAGTTGCCATGGCGTCGTAAAGCGCTAGCATTTCCTTCTCGAGGTCATACATGCCCTGAAAAGCCTCTCGCAATGCATCACGGATGGTCATTCCCTTTTTTAGGGTGGAGTGCTGATCCAAATAGCCTACCGTTACGCGCTTGGACCATTCAACTTTTCCCTCGTCCGGCGAGAGCTGACCGGTGATGATGTTCAGAAAGGTGGTTTTCCCTTCTCCATTTGCGCCGATCAGGCCGATGTGCTCTCCTTTCAATAGGCGAAAGGAGGCATCCTCCAATATTCTTCTCCCACCAAAACCGTGGGTTACATTTTCTACTGTTAATAAACTCATGAAACTCTCCTGAATCTGTTATTTCTTTTTCAATCATAATAAGCATTTTGTGAAACAAAATACCTCATTATTCTATCGATTTATGTGCCATCTGTCAATGGAGATAAATTTTATACAGCAGCTTCCAAGAAAATGAAATTTATGAGAAATTCCATCCATTTGCTTGACTTTGCAGGATGGGGAGCATATCCTATAAAAAGTTGTATTTGCAAGAAAAAAGAGAAGGAGGGAAGAAACTTGCTGATCATATTTGCGAAGATTCTGAGTGTATTCGGAATCACTTTTATTGGATACGGTGCAAACAAGATTAAATGGCTGCCCATAGAATCCACAAAGTATCTTTCCTTGATTCTTGTGAACATTGCCAGTCCCTGCCTTGTTGTGTATTCCATGAGCAGGCAGGTGCTGACGGAGGATACGTTTGCTTCTGTAACTCAATCGGCCGGACTCATGCTGCTGGCCATGACTGTCACAGCACTGATTTCGATAGCAGTTGTAAAGTGGATGAAGGTGCCGCAGTCAGACCGGGGCGTCTACAGACTCTTGCTGACCTTTACCAACAATGGATTTATGGGTTATCCGCTTTCACTGGCTATTTTCGGCGAAGATGGATTGTTCTTAATGATCATTGCCAACGCAGTCTTTATGATCTATTTGTATTCAGTGGGTGTGATTATTCTTATCTACGATAAGGATGGAAAAATTGATCTTAAATCGGCAATGAAATCGATCGTCTCAATTCCGTTCCTCACCAGTGTCATTGGATTACTGATGTTCTTTGTGGGAATTCATTTGCCTTCCCTGGTGGAGAATTTTCTGAAAACTATAGGCGATATGACCATTCCGCTATCGATGATTATCATAGGGATTCAGCTTGCAGAGAGCAGGATTCGGGATGTGCTGACGAACAAACACCTTTACATTACCATGATTTTTAAGCTGATCGTACTGCCGGCTTTCCTGTTTGGTATCTTTGTATGGCTGCCATTTAATACGCTGGTATTCTGCATCGTCATCTTTGCCATGACGTTGCCTTCTGCGGCGGTGATCCCTGTACTTTCGGACATATATGGGACCAACACAAAGATCGCATCCCAAGGTGTATTCCTTACCACCATGCTGTCGATGATCTCAATTCCGATCTACGCACTTTTGCTGACTCTTTATTTAGGTATCTGATACGATCGCGAAGTTCACATAGAAGACCAACGCAAAACCACCAACTGAAAATTACAGCAAAAAAAATGCTGAAATTGAAGAACCGTTCTCACTTTCACTATATGGAGAGCGGTTTTTGCTTGGGAAAAAAAGAGGAAAAGCAGAAATATCAATTGACAAATTATTACAAATAAGTTAATATAATACTAAATCTTGCCGAAGCAGCAAGCTCCGGCAGACAGCAATACAACGTAAGAACTACATGAAAAGTGAAGGAGGATGTTTTATGGCAGGAAGGGAAAAGGACAAGGATAAGGATCGTGAAGTTACGTTTCAGGTTGAGGAGCATATCGGTGTAATCAGTGTATCACCG